>CAMZIP010000001.1 GCA_947307265.1 uncultured Bacteroidales bacterium
TCGGGTAGAAAGCCTCGGGTATGTACTCTACGCGGACTCCGTCCTTGCCTATCATCACCGAGACGACGTCGAAATGAACTTCCTTCTTAATGCCGTGCGCCCCTATATATGCGGACGCGGCGTGAGCCAGATGCCGGACCTTGCGGCTGTCAACCTGCTCCTGCGGCTCCATCCGGGCCGGATCGTGCAGAGTCTTGACCTCCACAATATGCAACCAGCGTTCTGACTCCATTATCAGATCCACTTCTTCGTGCCCTTTGCGCCAATTGCGCTCACGAAGCACATATCCGCGACCTGACAGCCATTCCAACGCAATCTCCTCTCCTACCTTTCCCGTTTCTTTCCTCCCGCTCATCTACCTGGCAACTTAATCTACAAATGTAATAAAAAAAGAATTGAATTTATATTCTGACATTCCGTCAGTTGAACAAATACTCCACCCGGAGGCGGAAATCCTGCCTCAGAGCTGCATCAGCACCTGATGAAAGCAGCGTGAACGACTCTACGCCGACGCGCAGATCGTGCCTCAGGGAACCCGTTTGGAATGATACGTCCTGCGCAATCCGAACCTGTGCGCAGGCGGCCGAAGGCAAATCCCGGGGCGTATATGCATTGGCTATGAGATCGGCGTGGAGACCGCGTCCCGCCGTGCTTCCCACGGGGATAAATGCCGAAGCGGCAAGGTACAGCCTGTTGCGGACCGCAAACGGAGCGTAATCCACTTGCGGAAGCGTGCGGTCATCCATCGGCAGGAATGCTGTCCAGCAATCCTCCCAGGCCTCTGCAGTCAGGGTTCCGCACGATTTGGCGTGGGTATAGACATATCCTGCGCGGGCTTCGATATTGCGGAGCGGACGGACAGCTGCGGCAAGATGCAGGCTCAGGGAATGACCGATAGTCGTTCCTGTAAGGCAGAGAGCGTCAATCGAAGGATTGGAAACGGCTGTGGTATGATAAAGCGTCCATTCGGAAAGCGTTTTCTGCCAGAGGCATTCGGCGGCAAGCGTCAACGGCAGGGCGACGGGAACGCCATAATCGGCGGAAAGAGAGGCCTTCAGGACCTGCGGCGGCTCGACGGTCTGCGAAAGGATGCGCAGTCCTCCTTTGGAGAAATCTCCCCCGCTCCGCTGCACGAAAAGCGGCATTGCGGCCCAATAACCGGTAAGCGGACGACTGCTGAATACACCCGTTCCTGCGCGCAGCAAAAGGCTGCTTAGGACCTGCCAGCGAATTTCCGCCCTGGGCATTACCTGGACTCCGGTTGCAGGCCAGTGCGAAGTTGCATAAGGCTTCTCGCGTCCGTTCAGGTCCTTAAATGTGAGCAGCGAAGGCGCCGCCTTTAGTCCGGCAGCATCGGGCAGGATGCCCTGAATCCGCAGACCTGCCGTCAGTGACAATGACTGCGAAGGATGCCAGATGCCCTGTAATGCACCGCCAATCCTGCTGTACGCGACATTTGCGGAGGCGGCATCATTTACGAAGTAACCGTTATTATTCTCGTATTCTGCAGCCAGAACGGCACTGAACGCGCCGTAATCGGCCGTAAGAGACTCTTTCAAGCTGAGCAGCCCTTCCTTCTGCTGCAGGCCGAAATGACTTGTATTGCCCGTATAAGAGGCCTGGAAATCGTTATTCAGCCAAGATGTAATGCGATTGCCTGAGCGAAGCGAAACAAGCGTCGAAGTGCCGCTATAAGCATCCGAACCTCGGAATGCCGTCAGCGAAAGATTCTGCCCCGGATGCAAGTCGGCATCCAGTCGCGCGAGAAGCGAAATGCCCGATGCCATATCAGTATCTGCGCCTGATGCGGAAACAAGGTCCGCTGCCGCGAAGAAATGAAGCTTATTTCGTAAGAGCGGCCCACCGACGGCAAGGCCGATGTCGCGCATCGAATCATCTCCGCCAAGGTGGAAACGGTATCCGGCATAAGCAACGGCGCGGAGGGTATCGTCACCACGGCGTACTGCGGCATCCACGGCACCGCCGGTAAAGCCGTCATTGCGGACATCATACGGAGCCACGGATACCTGTACCGCAGAAATCGCATATACGGGAACCAGGGACTGAGCCGAGCCCAGCGGCGCCCCACCCAGCGACCAGGCTGTATGGCGCGGATCCGCTCCGGCAAGACCGGACGAAGGTGATGCATAAGGAGAATATGCAGCATAATCGGCAAGTGTGCGGCCGAATGAAGGAAGAGTTTCCTTACGGAGCGCATCCAGCTGCGTATCAAGAGCGAGCGGCAAGTGGGCAGCCTCAACCTCGACAGGCACGACCTTTTCGTTCATATCGAAGGCTATGTCGAGTTGTACGTCCAGATGCAGCGTAGCGCCCGGAAAGATGTTTACGACCTCGGCGCATCGCGTCTCGTATCCGAGCATCCGATATGTCAGGCTGTATGTTCCGGCGGGCAGGCCCTCGAAATGATATGCACCGCTTTCATCGGTAACCGCAGTCCAGCGCAGGGAACTTCCCTGGCAACACGCCTCAACCTCAACGCCGCCGAGTGTTCCGAGATCGTCCGAGACAAAGCCGCGGCACGCAGAGACGCCCACCTGCGCCATTACAGGGCAGGCCATCAGCAGGCAGCTGAGCATAATCACGGTGAGACGTGCATATTTCATATTGACAAATATACAACAAAAAAGAAGAGGCCGGCTCCAAAACGGACCGGCCTCCTTTATTTCGGCTATTGCCGAATTACTCGGTGATGAAATGATCGTTGCTCCAGACACCGACCTGAAGATTAGCGTTGTAACGCGTAGGCCAGCAGATCAGTTTGCCGGTACCGGACATTTCGATAGTATTCTTGACCTGGGCGTATGCTGCGATGGAGTACATACCCTGGGTGATCTTGCCGTTGCGGTTGCTCTTGGTAAGAGGAGTCTCGAAGTTCACGCCGTCAAGCATAACCTGGCAGTTCTGCCAACGCAGGTAGCAGTCGAGAAGAGTCTCCAGAGGCATAACCTTCGGAGCGGGAGCCTCGCCTTCGGTAACCGTAGCCTCAGAAACATCCAGGCCGGTGAGCTCTGCAAAACCGTTGTAGAGCTTGACCTTACCGGTGACCTTGCCGGTGATCTTCTGACCAGCCTTGAAGGTGTGACCGCTCAGGTAGAGCTGGACACCGCCGGTAGCATCCTCGATGAATGCGCTGCCGCCGTTGACGTAGCTTACCACTGCATCGGTCAGATGCGCGGTAAACTCAGATTCTGCCGCCACTGTGTTGTCGATGATACCTGCTATCGTGGTGATAACGGGCTCGGCTTCGACGACCTTGAGGTTCTTGATCTCCCAGGTTGCGTAAGCATTCGCGTTGGAGTTGTACTGGAACTTGATCTGGATGAGGTTGCCTGCAAACTTCTTGAGGCTGATGTCACCCGAACCGACATAGTTCCAGTTGTTGCCGGGTGAATAGACAGGGATCAAAAGCTCTTCCCAGTTCTCGCCGTTGTCCTTGCTCACGAAGAGCTTGAGCTCCTGGTTGACATTTGCGGCAAAGCGCTGTACGTGCTCGAAGCTAAGGACTGCGGATGAAACGCCGGAAAGGTCGATGTTGGGGCTGATGATCTCCGCCTGGGACGTGACCTTCGCGGTTGCGGTAGCTTTCATACCATAGCTCTCAGTGTTGACCCAGATGCTTGCAACACCTTCTACAGGGATGACATTTACAATCTCCCAGCCGCCCGTAGTACCGAGGAAGGACTCCTCGTACGGAAGAGGGAATGCAGCGAAGCCTGCTGCCTGATTGATGGTGACCGTAACCGAAGAAGCATCCTTGCCGGAAGTCGATTTGAGAGTGATCACGCCCGTGCGGGCATCTGCGGTATTCTCGGCTGCGACGATGCTGACCAGCGTGGTGTCGGCAACCTTGTTCATACTGGAAACCGTAAGCCACGAAGCGTCGGAAGTGAACTCGATGGAAGCGCCGGAGTAAACCACCTTTGCAACAACGGTGGTCTCATCCTTGGGAACATCGAACGATGCGGGAGTTACGGAGATGAGGGACTTCTTGTAAGCGACTACCGAAGCGGTCTTTTCAACCGTCTCGGGGGTGCCCTTGTAGCTCATCAGCTCTCCCTTGACGGTCATTTCGTCGCCAAGAGCGAATTCCTTACCCGTGGTGAACGGCTTGCCGTTGAGCCAGGAGCCGCGGTAGATCTGGAGTGCCTTGTCTGCGGCGAACTTGCCGTCATCGGAGATATAAAAAGTAGCATTGCCGTACTGGGCGCTGATCTCGACAATCTTGCAGACAATACCTTTGACACAGTATTCGCCGTCCAGATAATAGCTCTGGCCGTCACCCTTGTCGATAGCCTTGATGGCAGCAAGCGCCTCGGCGACCGTAATTACTACGGGATCGGTCTTCTGTGCATACTGGACGAGATTGAGGTACTGCGTCTTGTTGTTGCAGAGGAACTTCACCTCGGCAGTGCGGGTGGCCTTGGTCTTCTCGGCGGAGAAGGTGACGGTAGCCTCGCCTTCGCTGCCGGAGAGAGGAGTGGCGGTAAGCCAGTCGCCGAGAGAGCCCTCGTCAATCTGCCATGCGCCGTGTGCGGTAAACTTAGCCTGAGTGGTACCTCCATTGACGTCAATGGAGACAAAGGACTTCTCAAATTCTACCTCGGAGGAAAGATTGGGCATTTTATCGTCGCAGGAGACTGCGATACCGAGACAGAGAACAAGTGCCGATACAAAATATCTTAATTTCATAACGCTGTGTTTTCGGATTAGTTGAACATATACTTGATACCGATGGAAGCGTACCAGCACTGACCTACGTTAGTGTTGTTGACCCAGGTCTGGGTGGTGCCGCTGACAGCCTCGGGAGTGGAGAAGGTCGGATAACCCTGTGCATCCACGCCTTCATACTGGAGGATACGGCCGGAGTTGAGTTCCGGATTCATATACTTGCTCACGCCCCAGTTGTTGTTGAAGAAGTTGAGCAGGTTCTTGATATCCATACTGAGCTGGAGAGTATTGGTGCTCTTGCCGATCTTGACGGTGAAGTCGTGCTTGTAGCTGAAATCAAGTCTGTGGACCCAAGGGCTATAGACTGCATAACCCTCAGCGTATTTGCCCTGGTTCTTGCTCAGGTAAGCATCGTTGTGTACGAAATCCATAAAGCGGTCACGGTCGTCGTCAGAGACGAAACGGAACTCCTTGGAAGCAACCTGCTCATCGGTAGGGATGAAGAGGGAGTCGTACTTGTAGTTGTCACCGTTCATATCGTTGGTCAGCATATATGAATAGTTGTAACCACCGCGCCAAGCCTCATAGATGAAGCTGAAGTGGTTACCGCTGCGGTCATCGTGAGTGAGAGCAGCAACTACGCGGTCAGGAGTATTGTTCTGAGCGAGGTGAACCGTGGTGTAGTTCGGGCCCATAACCGTAGGAACATAGTTGAAGATGGATGCAGGGTCCGAGCCGGGGAGGGAGGTAAGCTCCTTCGCGACGACGTGGGTGTAAGCAGCCATCAGGGAGAGACCCTTGACGGGACGCATATTGACGGTGACGTTGCCGGACCAGGTATAACCCTTGTCGGTGTTGGTCAGCACGTAAGCGGGCGAGCCGGTGTACTTGAAATTCTTCGGATAGACCGGACGGTTGTCGACGCCGTTGAAGCGGGCGAAACCGTTGACCGGGATCATATTCCAGTCTTCCATCGTGGAGGCGTTGATGTTCTTGTTGAACATACCCTCGACGGTGATGGTGAACGGGAACGAAGTGGGGAATGAATAGTCAACTGCGAGTGAAGTCTTCCATACCTGAGGCATCTTGAAGTTGGGGTCGACTGCTGCAAGCTTGGAAGGAATCTTGCCGTCTTCTGCGGAAATGGTCTGAGGATAACCCAGCTCGGCCCACTTTGCACGCATCGCTTCGTAATCGGTGATCAGGTCGCCCTTGAATGCCTCAAGGTTGGGGTCTGCACTGACAACCACACCGTCCTTATACTGGGTGCTGATGATACCGTTATACTGGTTCATCGAAGAGTTGGAAGGCATATTGGTGAGGAACACCAGAGGAATACGGCCGGTGAAGATACCGGTACCGCCGCGAACCTTCAGGAAATTGTTGCCCAGAACATCCCAGGTGAAGCCAAGGCGGGGCGAGAGAAGCGGAGTGGGCTTGGGCCACTTGCCGGTGTCGATATGGCGGATATTGCCGTTTACATTGGGATATTCGAGAGCGTAGACAGCATTGTTGGTAATGATGTTGCTGTTGTCGAAGAAGAAGTCGTCGATACGCAGACCTGCGGTGAGCATAAAGTTGTCGGTGACATTCCAGTCATCCTGTGCATAGAGGCTTGCCTTGTGGTACATTACGCGGCTTGCAGGATCGTCACGCATCAGGTTATCGTAACCGTAGGTGAAGCAGACGGTCTCGGGAGTAGCGCCCGTGAGGAAGTCTTCGAGAGAATTGTAACGATAATAACCCGTACCGTTGCGGAGGTAGGAGTTGTCCGCCATCTGGTACTCATATGCAAGACCCGCGGTGAGCTTGTGGGCGCCCATATACATCGTGAAGTCATCCTTGAGGTTGAACACGTTGTTGTGGTAGCCGTTCTTCCAGGTGAAGAGCTCGTAACCGAGGGACATATACGGAGTGACAGTACCCGTGCCGTCAAGTATATCGATGAACGGGAAGTACTTCGAAGGAGTATCGCGGGTGGTATCGAGCTTGGAGAAGGTTGCCAGGAACTGGTTCGACATATTGTCGTTGATCTTGCTGTTCAAGTCGAACGAGAACGAGTGAACCAGGTTGTTCATATTGTAGAACGAGTTTGCGAAGGACATTGAATACTGGCTGAGGCGGTCCTCAGTAGTACGCAGGAAGCAGTCGGATGATGTACGGTTGGTAAAGTTGCATTCGCGCGAAACGGTGTAGTTGTAACGGAGTGCAAGGTGGTGCTTGTCCGTGATATTCCAGTCGATGCGGGCGAGAGCCTTGATATTGCTTTCGTCGCCGAGGAAGTTCTGGTAAGCGCCGGTCTCATATCCGTACTTTTCCCTGACATAATTGCTGACCTTCTCCATATCGGCGACGGTCACGCGGGAAATGTTGAGGGCAGGATCTGCAACGCCGTCCTTAGAAGGCTTCCAGTAGGAAGTAACCTCCGGGTGCGGAATGTATTCGAAGTTGACGAAGAAGAAGAGCTTGTTCTTGACGATGGGGCCGCCGAGGGTCATACCGTAAGTGGTGGTACGGTCTTCAGCGCGGTCGCCGAGCTCGAGACCCGCGACAGTGTTGCCGCGCATGAACTCGTTGCGGTGATAGACGTAAGCACTTCCCTTGAAGGTGTTGGTACCGGACTTGGTGATAGATGAAGTTGGTCTGATGGACGTCATAGGGGCTGATGACGATCTGTACTTCTTCGATAGCGTCGAGGGAGAC
Source organism: uncultured Bacteroidales bacterium (assembly GCA_947307265.1). Lineage (GTDB taxonomy): Bacteria > Bacteroidota > Bacteroidia > Bacteroidales > UBA932 > Cacconaster. Next base: position 7,393 of record CAMZIP010000001.1, read on the forward strand.
AGGGTTGCCGCCGCCCGGAAGATCACCGGAGAGACCGAAGTTGTTATTGAAGTTCGCACCGTCGATGGTGAAGTTGGAAGAACGGTCATCTGCGCCCATAAAGGTCATACCGTTACCGCCGTAGGGAGAAAGTCTCGTAAGGTCGGTAAGATTACGGCTGACAGTAGGCAGGGAAACGATCTGGCTATTGTTGATGTTGGTAGCCGAACCTGTCTTCTCAGTGTTGAACTTGGTAGCGGCGTCAGCCACGACAATAACCTTTTCGAGTACCTCGGCAGAAGGATTCATCCTGATGTCAAGGCCGAAAGCGTGTGCCAGCTGCAGGGTTATGTCCTGATAGAGGACGGTTTCATAACCGAGCATCTGATACTTGACCTCGTAGGGACCGCCGCTGCGCATACCCGGGATCGAGTAGTAACCATCAGCGTTGGTCACTGCGTAATAGGAAGTACCGGAAGGCGTGTGTGTTGCGATAACCGCTACACCCGGAACGCCGCCATCGGCATCGGTGACCCTACCGTTCATTGAAGCGGTGGTGACCTGAGCGTTTGCAGAGATGCCGGAGATGAGGACTGCCAGCATCACCAAAACGGATTTGAAAAACTTGTTCATAGGTATTTGATAAGGATTGAAAATAGTTGATTTCCTAAATATTTCACTATATCGAGGCAAATATAGTTCAAATAAACATCACCGCAAAAGGAAAAAAACAATATTTTTCATTTTAAAATCTTTTATTTTGAGGTATTGAAATTCTTCGTATCTTTGCAGTCCCAGTGGATGGATTTGACTGCTTGCTACCACTATAAAAAAACGCTAAAACGAGCCTACCCCGAACGGGGTGTATATGAATGTCAAATCCTCCATCGCGGAAGATTTGATTTTTTATTTTTAAGGCTATGTATCTCTTTACATCAGAATCCGTTTCGGAAGGACACCCGGACAAGGTGGCCGACCAGATTTCAGACGCTATACTTGATGATTTCCTCCGCCAGGATGAAAATGCCCACGTGGCCTGCGAGACGTTCGTCACCACGGGCCTCGTCCTGATTGGCGGCGAAGTAAGTTCGCGCGATGCGTGGGTGGACATCCAGAACGTCGCCCGCCGCACCATCCGCGAAATCGGCTACAACAAGGGCGAATACCGTTTCGACGCGGAATCCTGCTCGGTAATCTCCGCGCTGCACGAGCAGAGCGCCGATATTGCGCAGGGCGTGAACCGCGAAACCCTGCTGGAGCAGGGAGCCGGCGACCAGGGTATTATGTTCGGCTATGCCTGCAACGAGACCGAACAGTATATGCCGCTGGCGCTGATGCTTTCGCACCTGCTGCTCCAGGAACTTGCAGCCATCCGCAAGGAGAATCCCTCCCCTATGCCTTACCTGAGGCCCGATGCAAAGAGCCAGTTTACCATCGAATACGAGGATGACAGCACTCCCGTCCGCATCCACACCATAGTGGTTTCTACGCAGCACGACGAGGATGTCGAGCGCGAAAAGATCGAGGCCGACGTCCGCGCCATCCTGCTTCCGCGCCTGCTGAAAAAGCTTCCCGCACGCACGGCGGCGCTGTTCAAGGGGGATTACATACTGCACGTCAATCCTACAGGCAAGTTCGTCATCGGCGGCCCTCACGGTGATACCGGTCTTACCGGACGCAAGGTCATCGTGGATACCTACGGCGGCAATTCAGGTCACGGCGGCGGCGCATTTTCAGGCAAGGACCCGAGCAAGGTTGACCGCAGCGCGGCGTACGCAGCCCGTCACATCGCCAAGAATATGGTCGCGGCAGGCGTTGCAGACCGCTTTATGATTCAGTTGGCTTACGCAATAGGCGTTGCAAGCCCTGTGAGCGTTTTCGTCAACACTTTCGGCACGTCGCACTGCAATATGTCTGACGGACAGATTGCAGCACGCATCCGGGAACTGTTCGACCTGCGTCCGGCAGCCATCATCAAGCGCTACGGCCTTACCAACCCGATATACCGTCCGACGGCCGCATACGGCCATTTCGGTCGCGAGCCTTTCGAGCAGGAAGTGACTCTTATCCGCAACGGAAAGGAAGTCCGCCGCAAGATTCAATTCTTCAGCTGGGAAAAACTGGACTGCACCGATCTTTGCCGGAAGGAATTTCCGGGTAAATAATTACAGCTGGAAATCGACTACCGTAATGCCCGCGCCGCCCATTTCAAGGGCCTCGTCGCGGACTGAAGCCACGCCCGGAACGGTGCGAAGATATTTGCGAATCTCTTCGCGAAGAGCGCCCGTGCCCTTGCCGTGAAGTATCTTGACCTGTCCCATACCGAGCATCAGGGCATCGTCGATGAAGCGGACCACGATTTCCATTGCATCTGCAAGCCTCTCTCCGCGAATGTCGATCGAGGGAGAGAATTCCAGACGGCGGCGGGAGAGCGAGGTGTTGTCGAAACTCTGCCTTGCCGGACGGCTTGCGCGCGTTTCTTCGCGGTAGCGGTTTTCACTTACCCGCTCCACTTTAGCCGGGACGACGCGGCTTATGACGCTTCCGACCGATACTGAAATGGTCTTGGCTGAAATGCGAACCACCTCGCCTACGAATCCGCTGTCCTTCAGAAGCACCTTGTCGCCGACCTGCAACGGACGGTTATCAACTTCGGGAGCGGCCTTCTTGGGCTTGTCGGAAGGCTTTTCCTCTCCGCGACGGCGGCGACGTTCCGCCTCACGCTCCTTGCGGGCGACTATGCGGGCCATCTTCTCCTCTATTTTGCGGTCTGATTCGGTAGTATCGACATTTTCCACCTTTTCGCGGAATTCCTTCAGGTCGCGGCGGATCTCGCGCGTCTTTTCTTTCTCCGCCTGAGCCTCGCGAATGTCGCGTATGGTCTGCTCTACCCGCTTGTTGGCCTCATTCAGAATCTGCGAAGCCTCGCGGCGGGCACCGTCGAGTATCTCCTTCTTGAGAGCCTTGATCTCGCTCAGTTCTTTCTCGTAGCGGTCCGTCAGGTTCTCCAGCGTACGGTCAGTGGCCTTGATATGGGCCAGTTTCTCGTCGAGGGCCTTGCGGTTGCGGGCAATCTTGCGCAGGTTGCGTTCGATATTGACGAAATCCTTGCCGGCACGTTCTTCAGCTGAACGGACAACATCTTCGGGCAGGCCGATCTGCCGCGCCAGTTCGAATGCAAACGAATTGCCGGGCAGTCCCTGTTCGAGCTTGAACATCGGGCGGATATTGGCAGCATCAAACAGCATCGCACCGTTGGCAACACCGGTATTCCCGGAGGCGTACATCTTGAGGTTGGTATAGTGCGTCGTGATTACGCCGTAAACCTTCATTCGGTCCAGTTCGGCCAGGACAGCTTCGGCTATCGCACCGCCGGCGGCAGGCTCCGTACCGCTTCCGAATTCGTCAATCAGCACCAGCGAATGCTCCGTCACGCCCTCGAGCATATCCTTGAGGTTGGACAGATGCGAACTGTACGTGCTGAGATCGTTCTCGATGGACTGGTTATCGCCTATATCGATGAAAATGCGGTCGAACACCAGCATTTCGGATATTTCGGAAGTGGGTATCAGCAGGCCCCACTGAAACATATACTGCAGCAGGCCTACCGTCTTGAGGCATACGGACTTACCACCGGCATTGGGGCCGGAAATGAGCAGTATGCGCTTGTTGCGGTTGAGAGTCAGCGACAGGGGCACTATCTCCTTGTGTTCGCGGCGCAGGGAGGCCTCCAGAAGCGGATGGCGTGCTTTGCGGAGGATCAGTTCGCCGGTGGTCGAGAGAATCGGCATTCCGGCAATCATTTCTACGCCTGTAACTGCCTTTGCGTGAATGAAATCCAGTTCGCCAAGGAAGTCGGAAGCAGCAATCAGTTCCGGCAGGTAAGGGCGCAGGAATTCGCTGAATTCAAACAGTATGCGCTGTATTTCACGCTGCTCTTCGAATTGCAGTTCGCGTATCTGGTTTTCGAGCTCGATGACCTCCAGAGGCTCTACGAAAGCCGTTTTGCCGCTGGAAGATTCGTCATATACAAGTCCGGGAATCTTTTTCTTGTTGGCGACCGGGACGGGAATGAGCATTCGGCCGTCGCGTACCGAAGCGGCCGCCTCGTCATCGATTATGCCTTCGGCGCGGGCGCTGCGAAGAATGCTATCGATGCGTTTTGCTATCACTCCGTCTTTTTCGCGGAGCGAACGGCGAATCGACTGCAGGGCCGGGGATGCGGAGTCGCGGACTTCATTGTCCCGACCGAGAATCAGAGAAATGCGGCGCGTAACCTCCGGATAATAGACGATACCTTCAGCCAGAGCCCTCAACGACGGATACAGGTCATCTTTGCATTTATCGAAAAATCCGAGAACCAGCCTCAGCGTATCCATTGCCGTGCGCAGGCGCACCAGCGAAGGCAGGTCGATCCAGGTAGAAGGGGCTTCGAGAGGCTTAAGGAACGGCCTTGCATCTACGTAACCGGCCGTCGGGAACGAATCCTCGAACAGGCAGATGAGACGCATTTCATCCACAGGACGCAGGCGGGAAAGGATTTCTTCGGCATCGGTAGCCATAACCTCCCCGTCCACGCGCTTTCGCGCATAGTCCGTGGCGCAGCGTTCCCTCACCGAAAGGCGGATGCGATCAAATCCGATTTTACGTTCGAGGTCCACTACTTGTATGAATCTTCAATTGCCCTGCGCAACTCGGTGATACTCGATATGGTCTTGTAGCGGCCGTTATCTGCTATCCATATCTCTCCGGTCTCCTCGGAAACGACCACCACGAAGGCGTCGGAAACCTCCGAAATACCCAGCGCGGCCTTGTGACGCATACCGTAATGCGCAGGCAGGTTGGGGTTGTCGGACATCGGAAGGGTGCAGCGCGCAGCGATTATCCTTGACTGTGACATTATCACCGCGCCGTCGTGCAGCGGTGCATTCTTGAAAAATATACTCTCTATCATACGGCGGCTGATGACTGCATCCACCTCGTCGCCGGTCTCGATATAGTCCGTAAGCGTATTTTCGTGCGTCAGCACTATCAGGGCGCCGGTCTTCTTCTCTGACATCAGTTTGCAGGCGGCGGTAATCTCCTCCAGGGCGGCGAAACTGATGGCGTCCTTATGCCCCGTGCGCAATATGCGGCCGAGGAAACTATGCTTCAGGACAGGTGTTATGCGGTTACCGATATTGAGCAGGAAGCGTCGTACGTCCTGCTGGAAAATGATCAGTATGACTATCACCCCTCCTCCGAGCACCTGCCCCAGGACAAATGATATAAGTCTCATATCCAGCGCCTTGAATATAATCCACGCGATATAGAGAGCCAGTATCACGAGGAAAATGTTGAGCGCCGAAGTGCCCCTCAACGCACGGAAGAGCCCGTAGATAAGCAAACCTACGAGCAGGACGTCCAGGACATCTACGAATCTTATTTCCAGCAAATCGAGCATACGGTGCAAAAGTAAGAAAGTGTTTTGAATTTTGCTATTTTTGTCCGTATGAAATGTGGGGTTGGTCCCGCTTGGAACGCACTGTCCGATCTTCTGTTCCCCAGAGAGTGCGTCGTATGCGGCGGGAAATTGGATGTAGGGGAAGATTCTATCTGCGGCACCTGTCTGTGCGACGTGCCTTATACCAGATTCTGGGACTGGGATGAAAATCCTGCCGAAAGGCGGATTTGGAAGTATGCCGGCATCGTCAGCGCGGCTTCGCTGTTCTTTTATCGGTACGAAGGAGGCTATGCTTCGCTCGTGCATCAGGTCAAATACGGAGGCAGGCCGGATCTCGGACACCGTCTCGGATTCAGTCTGGGACGGAAAATGGCTGATTCGGGGCGTTTCGGCTACGTGCAAGCCGTGGTACCGGTGCCCCTTCATCCGCTGCGGCGGCTCAGGCGCGGTTACAACCAGGCCGAAAAGATTGCCGACGGCATCGCGGAAGGTCTCGGAGGTCTGCCCGTAGTCACCGGTCTGCTGCAGCGCAACCGCATCACGCGCACGCAGACGCAGCTCTCCGGAGAAGAAAAGCGGCGCAACGTTTCAGGGGCGTTCGAAGCAAATCTTGAGAGCGCACGGCAACTGGCGGCAAGCGGCATCCGCAACATTCTGGTAGCGGATGACGTGCTGACCTCCGGAGCCACCATAAGCGCGGCGGTCCATCCGCTGATGGAAGCATTCCGCATCAGCGTGGCTACGATAGGATTTGTAGAATAGGATTAAAGCGCAGGCTGCGTAACCGTAAATGCTGCCTTGACCGAAGCATACTCCGTCAGCGCGCAGGTAACGGTCAGTTCGCGCTGTGCGCCGGTATCGTTGCGCGGCAGCGAAATGGCGAGGATGGTCGTGGCATCAGCGGCTGCGGGGCTTACCTCGGCCTGGGAAATGCTCTTGGACAGAACTTTCCACGGACGGGAAGATTCCAGACGGACACGGATTCCGCCGCCCTCTGCGGGAATGGTGCCGGTTGTTTCGGCAAATCCGATCCACGGCTTCGATGCGAGCGTAACCCAATGCTTGCCGTTGGACTTGGAGCTGGAGCCTTCCTCCTGAGCCACGAACGAGATACGGATGGTCTGCGTGGTGGCTGAAGTGCTCTCGGGCACGGTAATGACCACCGGCTCAATGCCGGACATAAAACCGGATGCAGGCTCGACGGTAACTCCTTCGACATCGCAGGATGCAGTCCAGAAAGTATTCGAACTGACATACACCGTAGTCTGGCCGCCCTTGTAGTCCATCTGTGAACTTGCGGGCTGAATCTTGATGGTAGGCGTAACCGTTGTGGTGCAGGCTGAAAGCAGCAGCACGAGTGCAGAGAGGATTATGTGACTGTGTCTGATCATACTGCAAAAGTACTGTTTTTTTTCTAACTTTGAAGCCGCAAAGGATTTTTATGAAGAAACGGATTATTCTCCCTGTAGCCGCAGCAGGCCTGATACTTACGGTGATGCAGTTTACCGGATGCGAGCACTATGTCCTTCCGGAACTCACCCTCAGTCCTGATACGCTGTACTTCAATGCGCAGGCCGACAGCCAACTGGTTTCGGTCAATACCAATGTCATCTGGTACAGGGAAGACGATGCGACCAGCGAAGACTGGTTCTCGTTCAGCCCCTCTGACGGCGAAGGCAGCGACGTGATGACCGTCCGCGTCAAGGCCAACTCGGGCAGCGACCGCAAAGCCGGTATAGTTTTCCGTTCGGAGACAATCTCCCGCACCCTCCATATCTTCCAGGAGGGTGAAGGTTTTTCTACAGACGATTAGCAGCAGTTTTTAGTGCTCCTTGATAACCTCGCCGTGTTCCTTGACAATGGCGCGGAGCCAGTGTTCGGGGAATGCAGGGTGCATCGGGTTCTTGGGAATACGCCTGCCCGCACCGTTGTCCAGGAATGAACCGTCCTCTGCCTGGTGCTTGACGTTGCCGTCCATATACTTGACCAGCAGATAATTGTTGAGTTCGTTCCATTCGTTGCAGAGCAACTTCGTACGGCCGGAGCACCATTCCGTCATTGCATCGAAAGCATAGGATGCGTTGCCGTTGTCGATCATACGGACCAGCTTTTCGTCCTGTTCCTTCAGCAGACGCAGGTTATCGGCCTCATAACGGTCGATATGCGTACGGATTTCCGGCGCAACGCGGTCGTAGAGCAGATATGCAAAGTGCGCGACGCGGTTGAACAGCCAGAAAGCGGAAGTCGGACTGTAGGTCATCATATCGCCGTTGCCTTCGGCAAAACATTCCGGAACGGCGGTTACGCTTGCATAGATAGGCGTAAGAGCCGAGGTTGCGGCATCATCCACGCCGAACCAGGTAACGGCACCTACCTCATCCGGCAGCCAGCCGCGGGCCTGCGCCACGAACCAGAAACCGGTCTGCTGCGTAGCGATCGAACGCTCGAAAACATAACGCTCGCCATCCACCGACCAGCGCATCGGGCGCCAGCGGTACGGGAGATGGTGCGGACCTGCGCCGAGATCATTCGAGAAATCGAGTGCCGTGCCCTCGAAATGGTCGCGCATAACGTTTGCCACGTCCAGGACGGAGATTTTTTCATCCGGCTTGACGTAGAGGGGCATCTTGTTGGTCTTATTGTGTCCCATCGCGAAATCGAGATACTTATCGGCATCGAATCCGCTGCCTGCCAGCAGGTTGAAAGCAGACCAGACGCGGGCCTCGCAGGCGCGCAGGCCGCCGAAATCAGCCGGACAATATGTATCGCAGAAACTGAATTCCTCATCCTTGCCGTCGAAATAGCCGGCCTTGCGTGCGAAAGAAATCACGTCCTTGGAATAGAGGCAGTTCTCAGGATCATTCAAAGGGAAAGTATGAATACGGCTCTGGTTTGCGTGAGCGCAGATATAACCGTCGGGGATGCGGATAGCCACCCAAACGGCACCCTTCTCTATCGTACCCTTGCCTATCACCTCCATAATCCAGCATTCTTCGGTATCGGCAATGGAGAAAGACTCGCCTTCGCTCGGATAGCCGTACTTCTGGAGCAGCGCATCCATCGTGCGGATGGCCTCGCGTGCAGTGCGCGCACGCTGCAGGGTGATATAGATCAGCGAACCGTAGTCCATCACGCCGGAGGGATCGACCAACTCTTCACGGCCGCCGAAGGTGGTCTCGCCGATAATCAGCTGATGCTCGTTGATATTGCCGACAGTCTGCCAGGTATGAGGCACCTGTGCAATTTCGCCGCGATAAGTACCGCCGTCCCAGTCATAGATGGAAAGCATCGAACCGGGCGCCCAGTCGCGCGAAGGATGGAAATAGAGCTCGCCGTAGAGCACGTGCGAGTCAGCGGCATAACTGATCATACAGGAACCGTCCACGGACGCTCCCTTGGTGACGATAATGTTGGTGCAGGCTTCGGTGCGGGGCATAGCTGCTGCCATAAGGAGCAGGCACAGCGCGATTCGGGTAAAATGCTTCATAAGACCGTATTTGTTTGGAAGTACGAAGATAGCAAAAATCGCTATCTTTGCAATGCAACACAATCAAACGCAATGATGAAAATACGCCTCAACTGCCTCGCAACCATACTTTTGCTGACCGTTTCGGCCTTCAGGCTCGGTGCGCAGAACAATCCTGGCGAAACGCAGACTCCTGCCGAAATGGCTGCCACGGTGGCGGAATATCTGATCAATTACCTGGATCTCGACGATCGCCAGGCATTCCAGATAGAGGTTAAACTGCAGGAGGTTTATCCGCAGATGATCGAGGAAATCGAGGCTGTACGGCGTTCGGGCGCCAATTCTGCCGAATCGTACGATAAGGTTTACGATAAATGGTATGCGCAGCTGGACTCGACCTACCAGCAGGTGTTTACCGACAAGCAGTGGGCCCGCTACCTCAAATCGCCCTACGGACGCGAAAAGAAAGCGCGTGACAAACGCATCCGCAAGCGCAGCGGAGTGCAATAAAAAGCCTTAAAATATAGATTACTCGGGTGCGAAAATCGGATCGGGATCTTCGCCGGGTACCGGTACGGGATCCAGTTCGCGGTTTTCAACGGTCCAGACCTTCATCGAGTTGAACTCTCCCCACGAAAGGAAGAGCGCGACGCGCGTCTGACCGGGCACTGCCAGTTTCTTGGCGGTATGGAATAGCAGCGAATAGGTGCAACTGTAGCGATAGCGGCCTGCGCCTGTCTGCTCGTCATACGAGAGGGTTTCGACGGCAAATGCCGGATTCGCCTCGACGGCCACAGTACCGTTTTCGAGCATCATCGCCCTGAAACCCAGGTCAAGCGAAGCGGCATATTCCTCGAAATCAGCGTAAGGAGCATCGAGAGTCGCCATTTCTTCGGTAACGATAACCGTATAGCGGAATATCGAATCGCCGTAGAATCCGTCGGAATGCGGCACTTCGAAATCAGGTTTGCGCTCTGCGGTGCGCTTGAGCGACAGCGTGCTGCCGTCGGTAAGCGTAAGAGTCACGAAATCAGCATCCACCTCGGCTGATTCGAAGAAATTGAACTGTACCTCGGATTGAGCCTTTATGCGGTTGCCGGATGCATCGAGCATCCAGGTCCATTCGTCGCTGTTGACGGAACCGACTGTGAAATAGAACACTCCCTCATCCTGCTTTATGCCGACCGTAGGCTGGCGGTCAAGCGGCGAAGCCGGAACGCGTTCACCGTTCACCAGAAGCCAGGTCGCTTCGGCGCTGTCTCCGTAACGCACGGTCCAGTACAGGTCGCCCGTTTCGCTGTCGGCCGCAATGCCGATATTGACGCTTGCAGTAACGTCGCGGCCGCTTCGAACGGTGAAAATATTGCCGTTTGCAAGCTGGATGCTGTATCCTACGATTGAACCGTCTTCGATAATCTCATTGCATCTCGCTATAAAAACACCGAAATCTGCATCTGTCATTATCGAAGTATATGCGTTGATATTGTCGTTGACTTCGGCGCAGAGGTCAGAAAGTTCCTCGAATCCCTTCTGCGTCGGAACCGTAACCATAGTGCCGTTGCTGAGCGTAAAGCGCACGTAATAGGGATCAGACAGGTCTATATCGCGGAAGAAGGAAGATCCTTCAGTTCCGATTGCCTCGAAAAGCGTAGTCCAGTGGGCGCCGTTGTCATAGGTCACCTGCCAGTAGCCCTCGAAAACGCGGAGCATCGGAACGATGGTCTCAGCCGTGATCTTGCGGCCGTAACTGTCGAGCAGCCAGGTCGGCTGGCTCGAACCCATCTTGACCGTCCAGCAGTAATAACCAAGGGCAGAGTCGTAACGGATGCCCATAACGGGAGTATCTCCGTTGGTGCCGTTCTTGAGCGTTATGACGGTACCGCTCTGGAACACAACGACACAGCCGGTAGACGTAGGCTGGACGCTGCGGATATAGTCGTTGCCCTGAAGGGCTTTTACAAGCGTACTGAGACTGGTAATGCCGTCGTTGATAGCCGAAACCTGCGTCTCGAGGTTGGAAACACGGCCCGTGAGCGCAGCGAGTTCGGATTCGACGGATGAAGTGCAGGCTACGGTCATAGTCAGCAGCACTGCCGCGAATGCGCGGCTTATATGCCTGAAAATCTTACTTGCCATAGCCTATCGTTATTATAGTTGAATTCAACGTACCTGCCCCGTCTGAGACAAGGAGAGTGACGCGCGACGTACCTCCGGTAAATGTCGAAGGAGATGTGATGACCAACTTGCCGCGGCGGTAGTTTTCTGCCTGAATCCAGGCTGTGAAACCGTTTTCGGCCACGGGAAGTATCTGCGTATTCTCGTCAGCCTCTGCGATGTAGTAGTTGAGCGAAACTGTCTCGCCGCCCACCATCTGGACGGACGGTTCGATGTTTATCGTAAAACCGGGGAATCGCGGAATGAGAACCGACTCGCCGTTGACCGTAATCTGGTAATAACGCGAACCGTATTCCGTAACTGCGGAAACCGGGTTTTCGGGGACATCTGTCTGTGCGACAACCTTCTCTCCGTCAACGGTCAGCCATTCATAGGTCTTGCCGCCGTCATAACTCACCGTCCAGTAGTAGATATTGTCATCGTCGCGCTCCAGACCGATCTTCGGGATGAAGACCTGCGGTGCATCTGCGCGAACCCGTTCTCCGTCAACCCTGAGCCACTCGAACGTGCCTGCATCCGGATCGGTGACTATCCAGTAATATACACCTCCGTCGGCTGCGGCCGTTATCTGGGGCATCTTGCGGTTGGTACCGTTGTAGAATGCCAGGGTGCGGCCGTCTGAGAGATACAGCCTGTAGCCTATCACCTTTCCGCCTGAAATGATGGAAGAAATGGACTTGGCATAAACCAGTGCATTGTAAACGTCGTAGAGTGATTTGAGGGATTCCAGATTGTTGTTGGCATTATCCATATCCGTCACTATCTGGCGGTACATATCCGCCGTAGGCAGATTGACCTGGACTCCGTCAAGGAAAGTAATCTTTACATATCCGTTCTCCGTCGTGACGTCAAAGACGAAGGCGGTACCGGATTTGCCCGTAGCGGGGCCTAAATAGACCCAATCGCGGCCTTCATTGTATGAGACATACCAATTGCCGTCCAGAATCTTTACGCGCGGAGAAATGGCCGTAGCGGCGACTTTCTGGCCCGTGTCGGGCAGCAGGATGAAATCACCCTCGCCGTCTCCGTATGAAACGGCCCAGTAGAACAGTCCGTCATCACCCTGTTTGAAGCAAAGAATCGGCGTATCGCCGTCCGTACCGTTGGTAAGAGTGATTTTACCGCTCTTCTCGAAGGTAATCTCGTATGATATGATTTCGCCTTCGGCATCGAAGACAGGCTTCACGTCCTGGACGAAATCGCTTTTTTCAACTATGTTCTCGACTATGACGCGCAGGCCTTCGAGAGTGGAATTGTAATTTGCCACATACTCCTCCAGCGTCCTGATGCGGCGGTCAAGCATCGTCAATTCGCTGTCAAACCTGTCGAGGCAACCGCCGGCAAATGTGATTGTCAGCAGGAGCGCAAATATCCGGAAAAATCTCTTCATCATTTTCATAGCGGCCGGATATTAATGGTTTTGAGAACAGTGCGGGTACCGGTATTGCAGATATTGAATACCAGTATCACCTGACCGGACGTAGAAGAGAATTCGGCAGGTGAATCTATTATGATGACCGGAGCGTTGGAATAATGCACACTGAAACCGTCCTGCGTCATTGCAGAAACGGTCGTGGTGCGATTATCGTCGCCATAGACCTTATATGGCAGTGAAATCGATGCGCCGGGAGCCATCTCGATCTCGGTCTCTATCTCGACGGAGAATATACGCGGAAGGCGGTATATCTCGCCGGAAATCATCCGTACCGTAACCCAGACCGGATCTGACATATCCACGTCTGCGAAAATGGCGCCTGCGGCATCCAGAATTGCCTGGACACGCTGGCCGCTGCCATTTTCGTCGTATATGAATACCGGATCGGCATCGCCTATCTTGATCGTCCAATAGTAATGACCGTCCTCGTCATCCTTCATCATCCCAATGACGGGAGTGGAAGCCTCATCGCTGACAGCCTGGATACGCATTCCCGTTGCATCCGTAATCCACTGGGGGAACTGGTCTCCGTATGCCATAGCCCAATAGTATTTACCGTCGGTGCTGTCTTCGAGGAGCGTAATGACAGGCACGTTGCTCTGGCGGACGCTGTAGATATCGCATTTGTCACCGTTGGACAGTTCGATATGCGTCGAAATGGTATCTTTTCCATCTACCGTCACCGAAATATCGGTAATGCTGATCCAGGAAGAAGCCATTGCACGCACCAGAACCGCCTGTGCCTCAGCATTGGCATTGATCTGGTCCAGCTGGGAACGCAGCGCGGAATAAACCGCAAACAGCGGCCACTCGTACACGGTGCCGTTGCTCATTATCACGCGGACGGTCTCGGTGCCGACCTGGAAACTCTTGAACATCGCGTCGGCATCCTCGCCGGACGCAGGTCCGAGTTCCTCATAAGTCACGCCGTCATAGGTGATATACCAGGATTTGTTGCGGATGATGATATAGGGAACCTGTCCCATACAGGGAACGGGATTGCCGTTGGTATCTTTCAGAAGCACCGGCTCGCCGCCATTGTAACTTACAGTCCAGTAATAAATGCCGTCCGAACCCTTGGTGGAGCCGACATAGGGCACCGAACCGGCGGTACCGTTGTACAGCGAAACCGGCTCACGATGAAGGAAGAAAATACGGTAACCTATCGTCTTGCCTGAATCATCTTTCAGCAGACTTGTCCCGGTCACCATATCCTTTTCCTGCACGGCCTGCGCCATCGTCTTGATAGACATCAGGATGGCATTGTAGCGGCTGCACTGGGCTTCCAGCGAATCCACCCTTGCCGTCATCTCGTCGATCCTCTCCCGGTAGCCGTTGTCGCAACCGGTAAAGGCCGCTGCTGAAAGCAGGATTATCACTATTGCCAGAAAAGCACGTCTCATATATTGATTACGTTATTTCTTTTAGAAAAATACTCCGGTATGAACATAAAATATGCCGCTGCCGGTATTGTGCCTGCTGTCTTCTGCGCGAAGCGGCTTGACGTATTCGAACGTGAACGCCGTTCCGCCCGGAAGATGGATGTGTATGCCGGCACCTGCGGACAGGTGCATTTTCTCATTGGTAAATGACTGCGCTGCAAACGGCAACAGCACGCGGCCGCCGTCGAAGATACCGCAGGGCACCAGACGGAAATAATCTGAGCCAAGAGGGAGGCGCAGTACCTCGAACCGAAGTTCGGAATTGAAAAACGCCACGCTGCGGCCCTGAATGCGGTTGCGGAGAATACCGCGCACGCGTCCCGAGGACAGGATATCATCGTAAGGAAGCGCGTAGAATGCAGGGTCCTTGAGAAATCCTTCCGCCTGCAGGCGATATGCCAGCACGAGGCGGTCCGAAACAAGCGGCAGCCAGTGCGAGAACATTCCCTTGTAGCCCATAAATTCGTGGCTCGTGCCGAGTAATGTGGGTGCATACCTGAACTCAGCATCTGCCTTGACGCCGGACGTGGTATATTCGTCATCATTGCGCAAATCCAGATCGAAACCGGCGTGCAGCATACTGATTATGCCTCCGTCCGCATCATCGGGAATGATAGTTCCGCTTGCCACGAGCATATCGTAGAGAGTCGGAATATCTCCTTCCTTGCCGGTAAAATGGCCCGTTTTGAGGTAACGGAATTCATAACCGGCTTTCCAGCGCAGGTCGCGCCAGATCGGGCCCGTCAGATCCACTGAGACATTTGCAGTATTGCGGTTGATCTTGTAATAATCATCGTTATACACGGCAAAAGCATCGGTATCGTAGCCGTTGAAGCCGTAGAAAAACTCTCCTTTCTCACGGAAATAGCCGCCGTTGACCGCCAGATCTATCCCGACTTCCGGGAATATTTTGGTGTATCTCACCTGCGCAAGGGCGCTGCCGCTGGTAAATGCGGAGGCACCTAAATAGAACGATGACGCCGAGGGAGTATGGTCATATTGGAGTTCCGCTCCGTAGCGGAGTTTGTTGTGCGAATCGTAAGACAGAATAATGCCGGTATGCAGCCGGGCATATGAATAGCCGGCTGTCGCGAGAAGCAGCATTATACCAGTAAGCAGTCTTTTCATCATATAATAAGATGCACTGCGCAACAACTTTGTTGCAAATCAGGGCTGCAAGGTAGCAAAAATTGTTAAATTTGCAGATATGGCCTACACGATTATGTTCTGGAACGTAGAGAACCTCTACGATACGCTGGACGACCCTGAGAGAGATTACAATGCCTTCACGCCTACCGGAGAAGCCCGGTGGACAATAGATAAGTATAACAGGAGACTGGACAACCTGAGCCAGGTTTTCTCCGCAATTTCAGATGCTCACGGCGGGTTTCCGATCCTCGTAGGACTTTCGGAAGTCGAGAACGGCTCCGTACTCAGGGCCCTGATCGGCAGGAAGAGGTTTTCAGGCAGCCATTACAAGTACATCCATTATGAATCGGCCGACACCCGCGGGGTGGACTGCGGCCTGCTCTACCGCAGCGACAAGTTCAAACTAATCGGCAGCGAACCGGTGAAACTGGTGCTTCGCAGCGGTCGCCCTTACTGCGGCCGGGATATCCTCGCAGCCTGGGGGCGGCTGGACAACGAGATCGTCATCGTGTATGTCTGCCATTTCCTGTCGCGTCGCGCAGGAGTCAATGCATCGGCAGGATTTCGCCGCGCAGGCGCAGAAACGGTCCGCGACCACGCACAGCAGATGCGCGAGATTTATCCGGATGCAAAAGTCATCATAATGGGCGATATGAACGATTCTCCACGCGACGAATCGCTTGCCGAGCTGCTTCGCGCAAGGCGCAACATCCATACTATCGAGCCGGGCGAGTATTTCAATCCGTTCTGGCAGTTGCTGGACGAAGGCAAGGGCACGAGCGTCTATGGCAACCGCTGGGTACTGTACGACAATATCATCGTCAGCTCCAATATGCTTGACACCCTGCCCGATACCCACGGCCTGCATATCGTCAAGTGCGATCCCGATCATTACGGGGAAATCTTCCGCCGCCCGTTTATGATGCAGAAGGGCCATCCCCGGCGGGCCTTCAACGGGCATTCGTTCCAGGACGGATTCAGCGACCATCTTCCAGTCATCATCCGTATCAGCCGATAATCGTTACGACATAAAAAAACCGGCGGGAATTGAATCCTGCCGGTCTCTTTTTATTCAGCCTTTAATGGCTTAGTTGGCCTGAATGACTTCAGTCACCTTGACGAAGGTTGTCTCCTTCTTTGCAACGTGCTTCCAACGATAGTTGAGGACAAACTTCTCAGCCATAAAGTCGTAGTAGCTTTCTTCGTCGGGGTCAGCCTCCAGCGTAGCCGGAGAGTTGTTACGGGTACCCTTATCTGTGACAAGAATGTACTCGACCTTGTTGTGACGGAGATCATCACCTTCAATAACCCTCAGGCGCATATACTTGTTGTTGTACGTGGTTGCCGAAGCAGCCGTAGCGGCAGCACCTGCGATGGTATTGTTGGTTGCAATCTGAAGTTCGATGATATCTGCTTCATAACTGACCGGAGACTTCTTTGCAGCATAAGCCTGCGAACGGTTGGTCATTTCGGCTTCGACGACCATCGTGCTTGCGTAGTTCTTCTCGTAAATATTCTTCAACTCAACCTTGAGGAACAGCGAGGACTTCTCCGAATTGGGAGCATAAGCTGAAGTCGTGGTCATAGTGAGAGGAAGGATATATACCTTGCGGAACTCGAGCTGGGAACCGTCGATATGGACGTTAAGCAGAGGCAGGTCGTGGTCGTTCTTATAGACGAGCTGGCTGTCGAATGTCACAACCTCCTGCGGGAGAATGAGAGAATCCTTGTAAGCCGGCTTCATTGCCTCGGGATTGTAGGCGACATTGATGGTATAATTGCCGTCAGGAACGCCATAAGAAGCAATCTTGAACTGGCCGTCGAATGAACCTTCCATCTCTGTGGTACCCTTCTTTCTCTTGGCATAGACCTTGGCGCTGTTAAGAGCGGTGCTGTATTCGTTAGCCTTGAAGTAGAAAGTAGGCTCCTGGAAAACTATACCGTAGAGTGCTCCGTTGAGTTCTTCATCCGGATTGAGCACATACTTGGAAGTCGAGGTAAGTTTGACAGGGATGACATACAATTTGGCGGGGTCCAGACCTGCGGAACGGATTGCAGCGGTATTGAAGGTCACCGGAATGCTTGCGAGGTTTTCGCCTGCTGCAATGGTGACGCTCGTACCGGAAATTGTATAGCAGTTATCGGGAAGTTTCTCTACCATACCTGCATACTGCTGGGTCTCGTCTGCGTTATAGGCATCGATGAGAGCCTGGTCAACTGCGAAGCCGACCTTGATCTCTTCCTTGCGGTATTCCGGACGGAGACCGGAAGCAAATACGCCGATAGATGACGAATATGTGCCGCCCTCATAGTCCCAGACAATATTGGAAGTGTACCCGTGCTGGGGAAGGTAGATATACGCGTTCTCGTTGTCAGCCCATCTCTCCTCCGCCTTCTCGCAGGAGACGGCAGTAATGGCGAAGATGGCGATCAGTGCGGTAAATAAATACTTTTTCATAGCAGAAAGATATTATTCCCAACCGGGGTTCTGATAGAATGCTTCGTGATCCTCGTACTTGACGTACTCGGTGTAAGGAATCGGCCACCAGTACATACAGTCGCGCCAGACGCGGTCTTCGACCTTCTCGCGGACATATTCGAACTTGGTCGGCTTGCCGGATGCGTTCCACGCAATAGGGATGACACGTACACCGTAGATAGGCTCTCCGAGTTTGTCGCCTTCCTTCCAACGGCGAAGGTCATAGAAGCGGTGACCCTCGAAGCAAAGTTCGATTGCACGCTCGTGGTGGATAACTTCACGCATCTGCTCCTGAGTAAGGGAACCTGAAATTGCAGGCATATTGACACGGCGGCGGATAAGGTTGATCATATCTGCTGCGGTCTCAAGCGGCTCCTCCCACTCCATCAACGGGCGGATACCACCCTTCGGATCGGGTTCATACGGACCGTATGCCTCGTTGAGGGCCTCTGCGTAGTTGAGAAGAAGTTCTGCGAAGCGGAACAGGATACGGCCGCGCTTTGCGGAAGTATAGTTACCGGACTTGTAAGAATAGACCTTCTCGGACAGGAACTTGCGGTAATAGTAACCGGTCTTGGTGGAGTTCTTGAGGGTAGGATCGCGGTGGATGCCGTAGGTGTGACCTTCGACAGCATCGTAAACATCGATCGTATAAGCCTTCGAAGAGGACTCGCCCCAGGTGTAGCCATTGTAGAGGACCGAGCTGTAGAAACGGGGGTCACGCTTGTTGTTGGCGTACATATTGGCGACGTGGGTAGGATTGTTCCAGTCGAAAGGAACAGCCTTGCCACCCTCGAGATACTCGAACATATCGACGAAGTTCTGGGTCGGGTTGTTGTAACCGTAGCAGCCGTCGACACCTGCAGGGAGGTTATAGACCTCGTTGTAGATGGAACCGCTCGTGGTCTGGATGGTGCTCCAGATAACCTCGACGTTGTCCGTACCGGTCTTGAGACTGATCTCGTAACCATAGGTACCGGAAGCCGAATAAGGACGGCTGAAGTTGGTTACGGTAGCCAGATCGTAGAATTCGTTGAGGTCGATAGCCTCGCGTGCAGCATCTGCAGCAGCGATCCAGCGGTTGCGGTCACCGATCTCACCCTTTGCCAGACCGAAGTTCTTGAATTCGCCCTGATAAAGCGGAGAAGCATAGTAAAGCAGAACGCGGGACTTGAGAGCTGCAGCGGCCATCGAATTGGGACGGCCCCAGTTGTCCTCATCCCAGAGTGCGGGCAGCGAATCGATTGCGCTGTCGCAGTCCTTGATGATCTGGGCGACGCACTCGTCCATAGTGTTGCGGCCGCGGTAGAGATCCTCATTGACCTCCTCGACCTTGGTCGAAATCACGTACGGACCATACTTGCTAAGCATATCGAATGCGAAGAATGCACGGTAGAAATAAGCCTGGCCCTTCCACCACGTGCGGTCGTAACGGCGCGTAGGGTCATTCAGGTCGTCGATGAGGACCGAATTGTCAACGTTTTCAAGGAACAGGTTTGCTTTACGGATTGCCATACAGGAATTGTAGTAAGGGCTCCTGCTGGTAATGCCGATGTACGAAGTACGATAGTAGATCGTAGGGATGTTTGCGGGGTTCCAGACACCGTTGGTGAACTTCTGGACACCTGCCGTAGGGAGCGAGTGCTCCATCTCGTCAGTCGCGCAACCCAGCATACCATAACTGCCGTAGACATCGCAGACACGCGGTGCCGGCATATGGTCCACGGGGATACCTTCGAGGATTCCCTTTGCATACTTGTAAAATCCCCAGACATCCTCCGAACCGCGGGCTGCATCCGGCGGCCACGGCTCCAGGAAGTCACGCTTGCAGGAAGAAAGCGACAAAACCGAAAGGCTGATCAAAACAGCTATAATAAACTTTTTCATACGCTTCTTAGAATGTTAAATCGACACCGATGCTGTACAGTTTGGTCTGCGGGTAGCGGTATGAACCTGCCCACGCATCCTCTGCGTCAGCGTGATACTTACTCATATATGAGAATGTGAGAGGGTTGTAGGCATTGAGATAAATCTTTGCCTTGTCCAGAGCGATACCCTTGAGCCAGCGGTCAGGAAGGGTGTAGCTGATCTCGATATTCTTCAGACGGAGGTAGGTCGAACTGACCATCCAGAAATCGGAGCAGGTCACGTTGTTGGCGTTAGCCGCACCGGTGGTGAATCTAGGATAGGTTGCAGTCGCATAGTTGATGACATTGCCGTCGGTATCGAGCTGGCAACGGTCCTTCATATAGTACTGAGCAGTACCGCTGTCATAAAATGCGTGGAATGCATCCATCGAAGTATTGAACCAGTTGGACATATAACCGGTACCCTGGAGGAGGAAGTCGATGCCCCAGCCCTTGTAGTTGAAGTTGAGATTCATCGCATACACCGCACGCGGGTCACGGCCCTCGCCGATTGCAGTACGGTCGTTGGAGTCGACGACATTGTCACCGTTGAGGTCGGCATACTTGAGGTCGCCCGGGCCGTAAGTACCGAGCAGCTGCTCAGGGCTGTTGTGAACGTCGTCCCAATCCTTGAAGAAACCGAGGCACTTGAAACCGAAGTCCATACGGGTACGGCGGCCGGTCTCTACGAGGTTCTCGTAGTCGCGCGGACCCTCACCCATAGAGAGGATCTTATTGTCGTTGTAAGAACCGAATGCCAAGATGGAA
Source organism: uncultured Bacteroidales bacterium (assembly GCA_947307265.1). Taxonomy (GTDB): domain Bacteria; phylum Bacteroidota; class Bacteroidia; order Bacteroidales; family UBA932; genus Cacconaster. The sequence continues at coordinate 27,636 of CAMZIP010000001.1, forward strand.
TACTTGAAATCACCGATCTTGTCGCTCCACTTGAGGGACAGCTCGATACCCTGGCTGCGGACGATACCGTCGTTACCGATAGGGAGACGGTCTTCCAGTGAACCAAGGACGTTAGGATAAGTTGCCTTTGCTGCGGTATAAGCGTCATAGCGCTTCTCGTGCCAGACTTCGAGGTCGAAGTCCAACTTGTGGTTGAACAGGGAACCTTCGAGTGCAACGTTGTACATAGCAGCCTTTTCGACCATAACCTCAGGGTTGGGGACGCGGCCTTCGCGGACGTGGGTGACGGTTGCAAGCGTAGTACCGTAGTACATATAGCCGCTACCGGTCCAGTAACGAGCACGTGCGGGATAACGCTCGTCGTTACCGTTGATATCGGTAAATTCGTAGAGGTTGTTACCGGAGAGACCTGCCGTAGCGCGGAGTTTCAGGTAGTTGACAGCCTTTGCCTTCTGCATGAAGTCCTCACCGGAAATGACCCAGGAAAGACCGACGGCAGGATAGAGCTGGCGGGGATTGTTCGTAAAGTAGAACTTATCGCTGCCGGAAATTGCCGCAGTCACGTCAACGTAGTACTTATTCTTATAGGAGTATGCACCCCAGAAACCGAAAGTATGATAACGGTAGTCAGGAGAGTTGTTCTTGAGCGTCTGGGTAAGCTGCCAGTTGCTGAAGAGCATTGCATCTACCTTGTGGTTGCCGAAAGTACGGTCGTACTTGAGTTCGACGTCGCCGCCATAGTAACGGGTAACGCCGTAAGCGCCGGATGCCGTCAGGGAAGTAGGCTCCTTGAACGAACGGTACACGTCCGCACCCGAGTCATCCTTCGAGTACTGCCAGACCTGGAAAGTACGGGAATGAGTGACAGAGTATGAATTGTAGCCGTCAAGGTGACCTGCAGCCTCGAGGGTAAGACCCTTGACGCCAAACTTGGTAAAGTCGGCGATGAGTTTACCGGTGAACTGGTAGTAACGGCGGGTCTGCTCATAGTAACCGCCCTCGGTGATAAGACCGAACGGGTTGTTCTGATAGACTGAGTTACCACCGATCATCAGGACTTCCTTATTGAGGGTGGGATCGATACCGTAGAAATACATAGGATATGCATTCGCAGGGTTCTTGATCTCACTCATCACAGTACCTGCCTCAGATGCCGTAAAGTCGGCAGCGGGCCTCTTGCGCTCCTCGATACGGCCTGATACCATACCGGTAAACGTCAGCCAGTCGGTAAGGTTGATATCGAGGTTGGAACGGAGGTTATACTTTGCATAGTTGGTCTTGGTCGAGAATGCGGGGTTGAAATCCTCATACTTGAGCAGACCGCCCTGATAGGTATAACCTGCAAGGACGAAGTAACGTGCTACCTGGTTACCACCGCGCATTGAAATGGAAGCGTTGCGCTGGGAAGTGAAGTCCTTGAAGAGTTCATCATAGAAGTTCACGTCAGGATGAGTCAGAGGACTCTGGTGGTTCTGGTAGAGTTCGAGGTCCTTATCTGTATAAATAGGTGCCAGACCGTCATTGATCATTGCCTCATTGTACCAGGATGCATAGGTGTAAGCATCTACATAATCGGGGAGGCAGTCGGTCGGCATAAGAAGACCTTCATTGTACTTCACGTCGATAGTACGCTTGTTGGTATCACCGTGCTTGGTGTTGACCAGAATGACGCCGTTTGCACCGCGAAGACCGTAGATAGCCGTTGCAGCAGCATCCTTGAGGATGGAGAACGACTCGATCTCATCTGCGTTCAGTTCGGCGAAGTTACGCTCGAAACCGTCCACGATGATAAGCGGTGAAGGATCGCCATACACGGAACTCGTGTTGCTGCAGCCGCCGTCGAGGGTACGGACGCCACGGATGACGAAGGTTGCCTCGTCATAACCGGGAGCACCTGCCAGCTGGCGGGAAGTCATACCGAGCACGCGGCCAGAAAGAGCATTACCGAGGGATGTAACCTTACTCTTTGCCAGATCTTCATCGGTGATGGTCCACAGGGAAGCGGATACCTCACGTTTCTTGGCTGTACGGTAAGGGAGGTTGACGTTCTCGCGGGTACCCAGACCGGCGGGTGCCTCCTTCATCACGATGCGGAGGAAACCGTCTGAATTGATTGTCTGGAGATACTCGTAGAAGAAGTCGGTATTGAATGCGAGGACGGAGCCGAGCGAAGGAACGGTAATCTCGAAATCACCGTTCTCGTCGGTCATCGTATCGATAAAGGTATCCTGGACGGTAACAAGAACGCCCATCAGAGGATAACCCTTCTCGCTCACGACATTACCATAGATGGTAACCGGCTTGTTTTCGTCTTTCTTCTTACCCTGCGCGAAAGTTACGGACTCAACGCAAAGCAGGAGCGCGAAAAGCAGCGTAATATATTTAAAAGCTTTCATTTTCATAGCATTGATCTCCTCTATTACCATCCGGGGTTCTGTTCTATACCAAGGTTATAGACTTCATCCTGCGGAATCGGATAAAGATACATACGGCCGGCGTCGAAAATACGGTCTTCAACCTTGATGCGGTTGTAAGAGTAAGTAGAACCGGACTTGACGATGTCAACGCCGTAGATAGCGCCTCCGATCAACTCGGGACCGCGCTTCCAGCGGAGAATATCATAGAAGTACTGATCCTCGAACGCAAACTCGATGATACGCTCGTTCTGGATCTTGTCGCGTGCCTGCTCCTTGCTCATACCGGTAGGAAGACCGGGAAGGCCCTGAGGAAGCACAGGGAAATCAGGATTCTCGGTGCGCTCGACCAGGACGTAGTAGTACGGGTCGGACTGGTTGTTCTGAATCTGGTTGTTCGGCGGGCAGATGAGACGTGCACGGACGGTATTGATTGCCTCGATGGCAGACATTCCGCCGTTGCCGTTATCCGGACCGTAAACCTCGTTCATTGCCTCTGCATAGTTGAAGTACATCTCAGCCAGACGGATGTAGAACGGATAAGTCTTGCAACCGCCGGGGTTGTTCTTGTTCTTGCATTCGCGGCCCCAGTACTTACGCAGGTAGTAACCGGTGCGTGAGTAGAGGTGATTCTTCGGATCGCGGTCAGCACCGTAGGTGGTACCGTCACGCCAGGTTTCGATTGCGCGGTTGATCCACATACGACCGTTGTAGAGCACCGTATAATAGAAACGCGGGTCGCGGTTCTTGTAGATGTTGGCTACGTGGTCAGGATTGTTCCAGTCGAAATCTTCAACGCCCGTAGCCACGCCAAGTTCATTGTACGTGATGACAGGGAAACGGTCCACGAAGTTCTGAGTCGGCGAGTTGCTGCCGTAGCCCCAGAACATATCACCGGGAGTTGCCTGCTCGTAGTTGATCATACGCGTGTTGAAGTTGGTAGCATAGGTACCTGCGCGTTTGAAGACGATCAACTCGGGGTTCTGTGAAGGAGTCTTGCGGAGGAAGAGGTTCTGCCAGTCAGTGGTCAGCACGTGGAAACCCTGCGCTTCGCAATAGTCGAGGCAGTCCTTTGCAGCTTCAGCCGCTGCCTTCCATTTGGATGCATCACCGGTGGGGTTGTGCAGAGGGCTTGCCACAAGAAGGGTGACGCGGCTGCGGAGAGCCTTGCACCAGGTCTTGGTAGCACGACCGTAATCTTCCCAGGAACCTTCATCGGACCACCAGTCGGACAGAAGCGCCTCTGCGGTGTCGAGCTCGCTCATAATGAAAGCGATAGTCTCGTCGAATGAGGAACGGGGAATCTTATAGTCCGACTCGAGGTCGAGAACTTTCTTTACAAGGGGAACACCGCCATAACGCTTAGCCAGCTCGAAATAGAAGTAAGCGACCATAAAGTGGCACTCACCCTTCATCAGAGGCTTGCGGCCTGTAGGTTCATTGTTGAAATTGTCAACATTGTCGAGGAACATCCAGGCGCGGCGGATCTGCTTGTAGCAGCGATACCATACGTCAGAAACTTCGGTAGCGGCGGCGGTTGCCTTCCAGTTACCTACGTTGAATGAACGGTTGGTAGCGCCATAGGAAGCAGTGTACTCCGACATATCGGTCGCACTCTCGAGGAAACCGTAGTATTCGTCGAACTTGTAGTTAGCCTGAATACGCGGCATATAATAGTACATCATATCCAGGTAACGCTGAGCGCGCAGATAATCCTGGAAGATGTATTCCTTATCCTGCTCGCTGCTCGGAGCCTGGTCCAGGAACTTTTCGCAAGAAATGGTTGTCAGTGCCATAACGGCGAATACAACCGTTGCAATGGAATATCGAATTATCTTTTTCATAATCAATCCTCCTTAGAACTTAAGATTGACACCGAAACTGATACCCATTGTCTGCGGATAGACAGCACCAGTAGAACCGGTAGGGGTCTCAGGGTCAACAACTTTCAGTTTGTCCCAGGTGACCAGGTTGACGCCGCTCACATGAACGCGTGCACCCTTGATGATGGCATCCTTGCGGGTCTTGAAAGTATAGGACAGTTCCACGTTCTTCAGACGGAGATAAGGGTTGTCCTTGAGGAAGAACGAGTTCTTGTTGTGGTTCTGGCTCGTACCGCCGACGTGAAGTGCGGGATAGGTAGCCGTATCAGCCGTTTCCGGAGTCCAGCGACCCTGGTGGATTGCCTGGACGCGGCCGCGGTTGTAGAACTCATACATCAGATAGTTGGAAATGAACACACTGCTGTGAGCCGCACCCTGGAAGTGGATATCCAGGCTGAAGCCCTTATAGTCGAGTCCACCGGAGAAACCGTAAACGATCTCAGGAATCTTGGAGTAACCGATGGGGACCTTATCGTATTCATTGACAACACCGTCACCGTTGTAGTCGAGGTACTTCAAGTCGCCGGGTATCGGCGTGGTACCGACCTGCTGGACGGGAGAGTTGTCGATTTCTTCCTGATCCTTGAAGAAACCGATGACCATATAACCGAACTGCTGTCCGATGGCACGGCCCTCTTCCTTCTGCCAAGCCAGCATACTTGCAGCCTCATCCTTGAAAACGACTTCGTTGTGGACGTAGGTGAAGTTGCCGCGCAGATTGTAAGCGAGGTCCTTGGTGATATTGTCACGGAAGCTCAGGTCAAACTCCCAACCGTTCTTCTTGGTCTTACCGATGTTCATATCGGAGAAACCGATACCGATGACACCGGGGATGGAGTTAGGTGTCATAAGAATATCGCTGCGGTTCTCGAGGAAGCGATCCACCGTGAGGTTGAGTTTCTTCCAGAGGGTGATATCGAAACCGATATTGGTCTGGTAAGCCTTCTCCCACGTTGCCAGAGGATTGGCGATGGACGGCTCGGTGGTGTAACCGTTGGAGTCACCAGCATCCTGACCGAAGTAAGAATAAGAGGTGGAACCGGTTGTCCACTTGCCTTCCTTATAGATGAATCGGGTATTTGCGTAGTCATTACCGGTAAGACCATAGGAGAGACGCAGTTTCAGACGCGTGATGGTCTTGTTGTTCTTGAGAAATGACTCGTTGTGTACGTTCCAGCCCAGGGAAACCGAAGGGAAGAGACCGAAACGGCGACCGGGAGCGAAGTTCTCACTACCACGATAAGCAGCGTTGACCTCAACGTGATAGATGTCCTTGTATGCGTAATTGAAACGTCCGATGAAGCTGACTGACTTGTACGGAATGGAAGTACCTGTACGATAGTCAGAAACATTGGCGATACCGGTTGCGCTCAGGTTGTGGTTGCGAATCTGGCCTTTCCAGTTGACGATGGCCTCACCGTAAGCCTTACGGGTCGAGGATAGCGAACCGTCGGACGTGGAATAGAAGACCGGCTCGAGGAATGCCTGATAGCGGTCATCGCGACCAGCCTCGGAAATCAGCTGATATGTCGACTGGGTCTCCGTCCACTGGCCGTAGTTACCGAAGTTGGAGTCGTAAGCCATACGGAGTGAAACCGTCAGGCCCTTGACCCACTGGCTGAAGTCATACGTAACCTTGAGGGAGGACTTGATCGTATTGTTCTTTGCACGGTACGAACCACGGGTATTGAGCAGATACAGAGGGTTGGCTGCGGGGAAGTCGGTCGTACCGGCATAGGAGCCGTCGGGGTTGAGCGCAGGCATCACCCACGAAGGAATACGGTTCATATACTGGAAGATATCCGTATTCTCGTACGGCTGTGACTTGTCCGTCATACCACCGCTGATATCGAGCGAGATCGTGAGAGCTTTTGTCAGTGCAACGTCCACGTTGGAACGGAAGGTGTAGCGCTGATAGCCGAACTTAGGGTCATAAATACGGCCCTGAGTGGTCTTCAGCTGACCTTCCTGGTACATATAAGTACCGGAAACGTAGTACTTGACGCTCTTTGTACCACCTCGGATGCTCAGCGAGTTGTTGGTCTGCGACGAGAACTTCTTCATCATGATGCTGTACCAGTCGGTGTCAGGATAACGGTACGGGTCGTCCTGGATGCGGTAATGCTCCAGGGTAGCCTCGTCGTAAATCGGCTCCTGACCATCATTCATAAGGGCCTCGTTGTAGAGAAGCAAGCTCTCGTATGAGTTGAGGTAGTGGGGATAACGCGTCGGGGTGTTGAGGGTGTACGATGTCGAGAAGGACACTGAAGGACGGCCTTCCTGACCGCGCTTGGTAGTCACGAGAATGACACCGTTTGCCGACTTCGAACCGTACACTGCCGTTGCCGCCGCATCCTTGAGGATCGAGAAGGACTCAATCTCGGAAGGGTCGAGGCGGAGGAACTGTGCCTGGTTGCTCTCGACACCGTCGATGACGTAGAGAGGTTCGGCATCGTTCCAGGTACCTGCGCCGCGGATATACATCGTCGACTCATCGGCACCCGGCTGACCGCTGGACTGCATTGTAACCAGACCAGGGATACGGCCCGCGACCGCGTTGGAAATATTGGAGACCGGAGATTTGACGATATCATCGGCCTTGACGGTGGAAATAGCAGATGACATTGCCGACTTCTTCTGCTCACCGAATGCGATGACGACCGTCTCCTCGATCATCGTCGCTTCAGGTGCCATATTGACGTCGATCACCTGACGCTTACCGACCGGCACGCTCTTCGTCTCATATCCGAGGAAACTGAATGCCAGCGTTGCCTTGCTGTCCACCGTAATCTCATAATGTCCCTTGGCATCGGTGGTGGTACCGAGGGTAGTACCGACAACGACCACATCGACGAACGGGAACGGTTCTCCCATCTCGTCCTTGACCGTACCGGTAATCTTGACTTTTCCGGCTGCTGCCTGATTTCCTGTCTGCGCCGTCGCGGGTATGCTCAGCAAGAGCATAAGTGCTAACGCCATACAGCTTTTCAAGATGAAAGGCATCACTCCGAAAAAGGATTTCCTAATGTTTTTCATATCAAGAAAAGTACAAAATTATCCGCGTAAATATACGAATAAATCGCCAAAAGACCAAAAAATAGGTATGCCCTGCAGGGGCAACAAAAAAGCCGGCCTAAGCCAGCTTTTTTGTGGTCCCTGCAGGGCATGATCCTGCGACTCCCTGATTATGAGTCAGGTGCTCTAACCAACTGAGCTAAGGGACCGGTTTCACCGGGGTCAAGCCCCGACGAAATTAGACTTTAATCTCAACCTCGACACCGCTGGGAAGTTCAAGCTTCATCAGCGCATCGACAGTCTTCGGCGTCGAGCTGTAGATATCCAGCAGGCGACGGAAAGAGTTGAGCTCGAACTGCTCACGAGCCTTCTTGTTGACGAAGGTCGAACGGTTGACCGTAAAGATCTTCTTGTCAGTCGGAAGGGGAATCGGACCGCTGACGACAGCGCCCGTGCTCTTCACAGTTTTCACGATCTTGTCGGCGGACTTGTCCACCAGTGCGTGATCGTAAGACTTGAGTTTAATTCTGATTTTCTGACTCATATCGTTAACTTTTTTGTATTTCATTATTCGTCATCATCGGACTGGACGCGGCGGCCCTGCTTGCTGATAACTTCCTGTGCGATGTTGGAAGGAACCTCTGCATAATGCGAGAACTCCATCGAACTGGTCGCACGGCCGGAAGTGATCGTACGCAGAATCGTCACATAGCCGAACTGCTCCGAAAGCGGAACCTTGGCCTTGACGATGCGGGCGTTGCCCTTGCTGTCCATATCGACAATCTGGCCGCGGCGGCGGTTCAGGTCACCGACCACGTCACCCATATAGTCCTCCGGGGTAACAACTTCGAGAGACATAATAGGCTCCATAAGTACAGGAGCGCACTTGCCGAGCGCGTGGCGGAACGCCATACGGGCGCAAATCTCGAACGAAAGCTGATCGGAATCCACCGGGTGGAACGAACCATCCAGCAGACGGACCTTGAGTGAAGTGACTTCGTAACCTGCGAGAACACCGTTTGCCATCGCTGACTTGAAACCTTTCTCGACGGAAGGGATAAATTCGCGGGGAATATTACCGCCCTTGACCTCATCCAGGAACTGAAGGCCTGTTACGCCCTCGTCCGCAGGACCGATCTCGACGATAATATCCGCAAACTTACCACGACCGCCAGTCTGCTTCTTGAAGACTTCGCGATGCTGGGTGCTCTTGGTGATGGCCTCCTTGTAGTTGACCTGGGGAGCGCCCTGGTTGATCTCTACGCCAAACTCACGGCGGAGACGGTCGACGATGATATCGAGATGCAGCTCACCCATACCGCTGATGATCGTCTGACCGGTCTCGGCGTTGGACTGAACTGTGAATGTAGGGTCTTCTTCGGCCAACTTGCCCAGAGCCACTCCGAGTTTGTCGAGATCCGCCTGAGTCTTGGGTTCGACTGCCAGACCGATCACAGGATCGGGGAAGGTAATCGACTCAAGAACTGCAGGAGCATTCTCTGCACAGATGGTATCACCCGTGCGGAGTTCCTTGAATCCGACTGCTGCGCAGATATCGCCTGCCTCGACAAAGTCGATGGCGTTCTGCTTGTTGGAGTGCATCTGGTAAAGTCGGGCGACGCGCTCTTTCTTGCCGGTACGGGTGTTGAGCACGTACGAACCGGCATCGAGTCGTCCCGAATAAGCCCTGAGGAAAGCAAGACGACCCACGAAAGGATCTGTTGCAATCTTGAAGACGAGAGCGCAGAACGGCTCGCTTGCCGAAGGCTTGCGCTCAATCTCAGCGCCGGTACGGACATCCGTTCCCTTCACGCTGCCCTTGTCGAGCGGTGAAGGCAGATAGCGTACGACTGCATCCAGCAGGAACTGGACGCCCTTGTTCTTGAATGAAGAACCGCAGCACGCGGGAACGACCGCCATATCGATGGTCGCCTTGCGCAGTGCGTCGATAATCTCCTGTTCGGTAATTGAATCAGGATCATCGAAGAACTTCTCCAGAATCGTGTCATTGTACTCTGCGACTGACTCGACCAGGCGGCCGCGCCATTCCTCGACCTCATCCACCATATCGGCAGGAATCGGACGCTCCTCGAAATTGACGAGCTCCTTGCTTGCCGAATCATAGTAGTATGCCTTCTTGGAAATCAGGTCAATGATGCCTTCGAACTTATCTTCGGCACCGATCGGGAGACAGATGGGAACTGCATTTGCACCGAGTTTCTCGTGGATCTCTTCGATCACTGCGAGGAAATCTGCGCCCGTGCGGTCCATCTTGTTGACGTACGCAATCTTGGGAACGCGATACTTATCGGCCTGACGCCACACGGTTTCGGACTGCGGCTGGACGCGGCCCACGGCGCAGAACGTCGCGACCGTACCATCCAGGACGCGGAGCGAACGCTCCACCTCTACCGTGAAATCCACGTGACCCGGAGTATCGATAAGGTTAATCTGGTATTGCTGGTTGTTATAACGCCAGAACGCAGTAGTTGCTGCGCTCGTGATGGTAATACCGCGCTCCTGCTCCTGGACCATCCAGTCCATAGTCGCAGCGCCGTCGTGCACCTCGCCTATCTTGTGGGTCTTACCCGTGTAGAAAAGGATTCGCTCTGACGTGGTGGTCTTACCGGCATCAATGTGAGCCATAATACCGATATTCCGCGTGTATTGGAGATCTCTTGCCATTCCCCTTGATTGTTAAGATTAGATGCGGAAGTGTGCAAATGCCTTGTTGGCCTCTGCCATCCTGTGCATTTCCTCTTTTCTCTTGAATGCCGCACCTTCGCTGTTGTACGCGGCTATGATTTCTGCTGCCAATTTTTCAGCCATTGAATGGCCGGCGCGCTTGCGGGCGTAGAGTATCATATTCTTCATTGAGAGAGAGACTTTACGTTCCGGACGCACCTCTATAGGAACCTGGAAGTTCGCACCACCGACTCTGCGGCTCTTGACCTCGACCTGCGGAGTCACGTTTTCCAATGCTTTTTTCCAAATCTGGAGAGGAGCCTCGTCAGAATCCTTCATCTTCTCGCCTACCATATCAATGGCATCGTAAAAAATAGAATAAGCGATACTCTTCTTCCCCTGCAACATAAGATTGTTCACGAAACGGGTAACCTCGACATCGTGAAACTTAGGATCAGGAAGTAGAATCCTCTTTTTAGGCTTCGTTTTTCTCATTTTTGTTGGGAATTAAGTGAAAATTAAGTGGTTACTTCTTCTTGGCTGCTTTCGGCCTCTTAGCTCCGTAAAGTGAACGGGACTGGGTCCTGCCCTCTACGCCAGCTGTATCCAAAGCACCGCGAAGAATGTGGTAGCGAACACCCGGAAGGTCCTTGACACGACCGCCGCGAACCAGCACGATGCTGTGTTCCTGGAGGTTATGCCCTTCGCCCGGGATGTATGCGTTGACCTCTTTCTGGTTGGTGAGCTTAACACGCGCTACCTTACGCATAGCGGAGTTAGGCTTTTTAGGCGTGGTGGTATAAACACGCACGCACACACCGCGCCTCTGAGGGCAAGCATCCAACGCGCGAGATTTACTCTTCTCGACGATAACCTCGCGTCCTTTGCGAACTAATTGTTGAATTGTCGGCATAAATGGTTAATAATCTTATAATTAAATACTTTTCCGCATTTTTTTGCGGACCGCAAATTTAATCCTTTTTTCGGGATTTACAAACAAGTTTTTGACAAATATGCCTTTCAGCGCACAGAAAATGCGCTTCTGGCATATACGGGCTGACCGTCCGAAGTAAGGCCTTCGACCACTACTGTATAGTCCCCCGCAGCCTCCGGGAGACGGACGTCGATGGACACTGCTCCGCCCGCAGGCAGATCGACCATCGGATGCCAGTACACCGTGCGGCGGAAATCCGGCCAGAGCGAAGCATCCGGCAGCGAAGCGCCGGTATATGCGGCAGGATAACTGACGCCGCGGAACTTGAGCACGCGCACGCGGTCTCCGAACGTCATTGACGGCAGATTATGCTTATAGGTGGTGAAATCCACTATCCCGTCATAATACTCGGGGCCAATCTTGAACGAATTCGGGAAGATGCGTATCAGTTCGACCAGTTGCGGATCGTAGTTGTATAGGCGGCTATGGTCCGTGACCGGCACTCCGTCCAGCAGGAACAGCGATTCGCCGTTGCGGAACGAGACTTTGTTGTTGCGGCTTCCGCGACGTCCTACCTGGAGCCTGCGGCCGCCTTCACGCGCGCGTATTTCAAAGAGGTATTCGGTGAATACTTCGGCAAATGTCGGGAACCGGCGGTAATCATCCAGCCGGTAAAGAATGCTGCCCGAATCGTCAAAAAGCAGGTTGTTGCGCACCGGAATATACTCGTACAGCGTATCGGCGCTGAAATTGCGCTCTATCTGCACCGCAGCCGCCATTTCGGCCAAAGAAGCGGCCACTGACGGGCAAAGTTGCAGCGGAAGCGGAGCCTCGACGCCGGTTGCGGCAAACGGACTTACGAGTTCCAGATGCCCCTTGAGAGTGGAATCCGGCGCCACCATTTCGCATACAAGATCCTTGTCGCCGTAGATATTGTTGGTGAAGAATGCCACCGACCCGTCCTCTCCTATCGGGGACATATATATGTCGGAGCGGTTGCCTGGGGCCGAAATAATGGCCGTCTTGCCCACCCATTCGCCGCGACGGGAAGGATCTGCACCCACGATATGGGCGCGTACCACCTCTCCCTCGTAATCCGGTATCACGTCCTGCGAAAAACCTTTGTTGCCTACTGCAGCGGCTGCTGAAATGAAGTCTGCGACAGTAGGATTTGCATTGTGGGCGATACCTTCCTCACGATATACCGAGACGGAAACAGAAGCGGCTGAAACGGCGTCGGAAACCAGTTGGAGCGGAACAACGGCCGAGGGCTGAACCTGCTGCGGCACCTCAACCTTCACTATTCCGGCCTCAACGGCCGGTGCAGGTGCGGATTTATAATCTTCAGGCGCGACTGCCACCGCAAGTCCCCTTTCGCGGCTGAAAGGATTGAAGACAGATACGGTGCGGGAGGCGATGCCGTTATAATCGTAAGCGATTTCGGAGCGGTTCTGCGACGTATAGGCCACAAGCCGGTAATTGCCAGTAGGCAGATTGGAAGGGATATTCATATATCCGCAGCCTCGCCCGTCAAGCAGCGCAATCTTCGCGCCCTGGAGCATCTTCGTGCCGTCGTGCAGCTCAAGATAGAGCACGCTACTGACTGATGAAAGCTGCTTCGTATTGACATCGAGACAGAAAGCCGAACACCAGATACGGTCACCCGTCACATAAATATCCTTGTCCGTGACCACGTATGCGCGCTCGACGACCCTGGCATTTGAAATCCAGGCGAAGCATACGCTGCAGAGCAATATGGCTAAAATACGTCTCATACTATTTGTGGTCATTGGGCCAGTAGGATGGTTTGTTCTTGTTGCCGCCCCTCATCTGACAGTCCACGCAGCGGCGCGGCATCCATTCATAATAGATAAACGGATCCGAGGTATCATCCCCCCTGTCAGTGGGGACATAAGGCCTGTAATCGAACCCGTAGTAATAACGGTGCCAATCGACCGGCATTGGCATTGATGATATATCGGTAACCGGGGTCTTGCGGTAAAATCCATCGCCGCTTACGAACCTGCGGCAGATGGATACCGTGGAGGCATTGACGTAGCCGAGCACTATTTCGGTCTCATCATCGAGACTGAAGATATTGCCGTAACACTCCGAAGGCTGGGGCGAGAACAGGCCTCCGACATCGGTCGTATTGGATTTCAGCGCTTTCCAATATCTCCAGGCATCAGCGGAGAGTGACTCCTGTATCATATCGACGCAGTAGAGATAGGCGATTTTCTGCGAAGTATTGTCCAGACCGTACAGTTCATACTGGCTCAGACGGTCCTCCGCAAGGCCTTCGCTGCTTGCCGTCATTATCGAACCCTGCGTGCCGGTATTCCAGCAGTAATAGGTATTCTCACCGTCCTGGTAGGCCAGGACTTCATTGGTGGAAGGATTATAATAATACTGCGCGTAAAGCTGGGCTGTGTATTCCCAGCTCTCGCGGGCAAACCAGCGATAATAACGCGACGATGTCTCTCCGGAAGTATTCACGTTGAAATACATCATCGTCCTCTCATCGTTGATCTTTGTGCCGACGCTGTCAAGATGCGAAGTCCGCTGCACCTCCAGCCACTCGGAAGCATAGCGGAGCGTATCTCTCTTCAATACTTCCCAACCCTCCCATTCGTAAGTGTAATACTCGATGCGCAGGCGGCAGCGTACGTCAGGATTCAGATCGCGGGTATCTATTGCGCGGCTGTAACTGTCCAGGGCCATTTCGGTCAAAACCCTGTCCAGCGAATCCCCAGGCCGGGGTACAACAGGCGGATTCAATATATTCCACGAATTCCACGAAATATTCCACGAAGGGTATATGGTACCATCCTCTGCTTCGACATATACATCCCACAGACTCGATTCCATCCACCGGGTCCCGGTGCTTGTTGTATAATAATCACCGTTACTCTCCTGTCCTATATTCATCGAACGGCCAATCCTGAAAACCGACTGCATCCCGGCAAGGATGTCACCCTCTACGACCAGGAAAGAATCCTGGACATCCGGCAGCTCAGGCTCGTAATCATATACACAGCCGAAAACCGTCAGGGAGGCTATCAGTAGGGATAATATGACCTGCGAACGCTTCATCAGAATTCAAGATTGAAATTGATATAAGGAATCGGATATGCAAAGACGCTCATCATATGTCCCTTGATGACACCCCTGCTGTTGATATCGTAATATACCGAATAGGCATTGTGCCGTCCGGTGACGTTATATACGCCCATAGTAAATGAAAGGTGCGCCAGTTGGCGGAGATAGTGCCCCGGCTCCACGACCAGCGCAAGGTCCAGGCGGAAATAATCCGGGATGCGGTACGCATTGCGGTCGGAATACACCAGGCGGGTACCGCCGGCATACTCGTAAGTGCCTATCGGGAGCGTAACCGGGCGGCCTGTCGAATAATCTACGTTGGCCGAGATGCTGTATCGGTGCGTAAATTTATAGTTGAGCACGGCCTTGAGTTCGTGCGGCTTGTCGTAGGAGGTACAATACCATTCCCCGCGGTTGATGGCCATCTTGCCGCGGTTTCCCATCTCCCGCTGCATCGAACGCGACCAGGTATATGAAACCCAGCCGTTAAGTTTGCCGAGCGTGCGGCGCATCATCAATTCCACGCCATAGGCGCGGCACTCCGTGGGTACAAGTTCGTCGGCCAGATTCTCATTCATAGCCAGACGTGCGCCGGGCATATAGTCCACGAAGTTGTTGACTCTCTTGTAATATAATTCAAGCGAGAAATCTATCGGATTGGCACCTGCGGTCAGATACAGGCCGGTAGCCGCCTGCCAGCCGTTCTGCGGAGCAAGTTTACGGTCGGCAAGTTTCCAGGTATCGGTAGGCGAAATGTTGATGCTGTTGGAAATCTTGTGGATGTACTGGTGCATCGTATTGAATCCCGCCTTCCACGAGAAACGCGGCGTGAAGGACATCTTGCCGGAAATGCGGATTTCCGGAGCGTGATAGAAGCTCCTGTCGTTAAGCGAACCGTACATCACGTAGCGGAGGCCCGCATCTACTGACAGCCTGCGCGTGATCTGCCATTCGTCGCTGACGTATGCAGCGGCCTCCAGACCGCGTTCCAGCGCAAGCGAACGGTCCTCGACTATTGACTCCTCGCCGAGCGGATGGCGCGCGCCGGGCTGAAGCTGGTAGAGCACTCCAGAGCCGCCATAGGTCAGCGTATGCGATTCGCTGAGCGGCGACTTGATGGTCACCTTGGCGAACGGCTGGCTTATCTGAGTCTGGTAGGTATAAGCTGCTGCGGCATTGAACGTATCATCCACGCGGTAGCCGTACTCGTCATATCCTGCAGCGATAACCATCGAACGCCCGCCGTCGAAATTGCTGCGCCACTTGAGGGAAACGTTCAGGTTGTCGTAGCGGTACGAAGTATCGTTGCTGAAGCCGAATTTGTCACGGGAAATATAGCCGTAGGCGTGCAGGGAATGGTTGCGGCCGAACTTATGCGTAAGGCCGATATTCAGGTCGCGGAATGATGCACTGCCGTCGGTATATTGGAGATCGGGCGGCACGATGCCTTCGAACAGGTCATTGGGCCGCAGGCGCAGCATCCAGTCGCTGTAGGTGGTGCGGGCGCCGATGATGAATGTGGTATTCTCACTGCCTATAGGCCCCTCGAGGTGCAGGCGGCTGGTCAGCAGGCCTATGCCGAGCGAGCCGGAAAGTTTCTTGCCGTTGCCTTCGCGCGAACGGACCTCGAGCACCGAGGAAATGCGGCCGCCGTATTCGACGGGAATGGAACTCTTATACAGCTCGATATCGCTTACCACGTCGGGGTTGAATACCGACATCAGGCCGAACATATGGCTCGGATTGTAGATAGTGCCGTTGTTGAACAGGATCAGGTTCTGGTCGGACGAGCCGCCTCGGACGTTGAAACCGTTTGAAACCTCACCCACCGACTTGACGCCCGGCAAGGTAAGCAGCACTTTCAGCACATCGGCTTCGCCAAATACTGCCGGAACGTTCTTGATGGCAGACATCCGGACGGTTTCGATACCCATCTTGGACGAACGGTGGCGTGCCATACTTTCAGCCGTAACCACGGCGCCCGTAAGCGTCAGCACGCGCTCTTTCATCTGAACGTCGAAATTGCCGTCATCCCAGACCTTCAGCATATAGCGGCCTTCCTCCATCGACCAGCCGTCGTAGCAGAGGATATTGTCTCCTACGGGCAATGAAATTTTATAGAAACCGGACGCGTCGGTCTGCGCATAAGCAGTACCGCGGTCGTCATATACCGAAATGCCGGCCAGCGGCTCGCCTGTCGCGGCATCCCGGACATATCCGCTGACTGAAGCCTTGCCGGAAGTGCGGGCGCCGATTTCGCCTATCTCGTATATCTTATTGGCAAACGTGGCCTGCTGCTCCTTTTCGCCGAAAATATCGGCCTGAACGTCGGCAACCGGCTGCTGCTCCTGACGGTTTTCAAAAAATCCCGCCGGAAGCGAAGTTACCAGCGTGCGGCCATAGAGAACGATGTACAGGTCCCTGTATTCGCTGATACGATAGCCGTTTTCACGCAACTGACGGAACGCCTCCTGCATAAACTGCTCTTTCTCATCTGCATAGACAGTATATATCCGGCGGTCTTCACCACCGTGCACCCAATATACCGGAACATTGTACTGCTCTCGCATATATGTCAGGAGCGAATCTATCTCCACCTTTGAGACGCCGGGCCGCACCTCGGCCTTCTTTCGCGGCGGAGCGGCAAATGCCTGGACTAGCGCCAGCATCAGGAAAAATATCAGCAGCACGCGTCTCATTCCGCACCCTCCACATATCGCAACACGCGGAGCGCATACTGCCCGATATTGAAATACTGGCCTTTTTCAAGTGCGGAGACATACTTGCGAATCTCCTTCTTGCGGTCTTTATAACACTTGAGGATATCCCCGCGGCGGCGCAACTGCTTTACCTCACCCGATGCGGAAACATAGTAATAGCGCACCTCCCGGATGAAAATATTCGCAATGCCGTAATGATACTGGCCATCATATCCGGCCTCGCTGCGGCGGCGTCCTTCAGGGTCCTCCCGAAGCGTCTTGGTCACCTGCATCAGCAGCTTGGCGCGACCGTCGAAAAGCACTTCGCAGAATCCGTCAGGCACCGCTTTGCCGTACGTACGGCGCGGATAGACGAATTTCCGGTCTCCGATAATGAAATACTCCACCTCATCGCGGTTGAGCAGCATCGCCTGATGCCGGGACTGGGGACGGACGAGCACCTGATTGGCGTAAGCGTCGATATTGATCTGCACGTCGAAGTAATCCCGGCCGTTGTAGCGAATCATTCCGCTGCGAAAATCGGGAGACTCCCAGTATGGCGTGCCGTTGAACAGGAAATCATATCCCACATCGATGCGGCCGCGCCACAGAAGAGAAGCCTCTCCTGCTTCCTGCATATACAGGCCGTAATCGTCCTGCGCCTGCGCTACAAGCGGAATCAACGACAACAATATCAGCAGAAGCCTTCGCATAGGTGCAAATATAAAAAACTATTCCATTACGATGTCAATCTGCCGGCGGCAATATACGGGCCGTCCGTCCGAAGTAATACCTTCGACCACGATGGAATATCTTCCGGGGCGCAGAGGAGCGTGGAACTCCAGATGGGTGCCGCGGCCGGGAGCCATCTCCACCAGCGGATGCCATAGCGCCGTCTGCCTGTAATCTGGATATACCCCGTCAGAGGCTTCCAGCCCGGTACTGGCTGCAGGATAGAGCACGCCCTGGAAATCAATCACCCGCACATTGCCGCTGAAACGCATTGACGGCAGATTGCGTTTGTAAGTCACGAAATTGACGATGCCGTCGAACTGTTTCGGCCCGACAACGTGGCAGAACGGATAGATATTGATGGACTCGACCAGCAACGGGTCGTAATTGTATATCTTGTCGTGATCCGGAACGGGAACGCCGTCAAGCATTATGAGCGAACTTCCCTCCGAGAAACGGGAATCGACATCATTCTCACGCAGACGGACCTGAATATCGCGGCGGCCGCCGAGCATCCGGGCGCGGATTTCCGGAATAAACTCCACGAATACCTCGCGCATCAGCGGGAAACGGGTATAGTCATCCAGATGGTAAGTAATCCGGCCCGCTTCGTTGAAAAGCAAATTGTCTCGCACCGGAAGCCATTCGTAGAGCGTATCGGATGCAAAACGGCTTACCACCTGCATCGCACTTGAACGCGACTGGAGGTCTTCTGCCAGCGAAGGATGCAGCACAAGCGGTGCGGGAGCCTCAACCGCAGGCGTAACGAACGGAGAAACTATCTCAAGATGACAGGTAGATGTCGAGTCTATATCCTCGATCTCGCTCACCAGTTCTTTGCGGCCGAGGATGTTACCTGTATAGAAAACTGCCTGACCGAGACTGTCGATGACAGAGTAGTAAACGTCAGATTTATTGCCCGGAGCGGCAATAAACGCAGTATTGCCGGCCAATTCTGCTATCTTGTCGGGCGCGATACCGGCGACGTGCGCGCGAATCACCTCTCCGTCATAATCAGGCATAAACGAGCCGGAGACGCCGGAGGTTATGGAACCTGATATTTCATCGAGAAATGCCTCTATAGTAGCGTTATCACGATGGGGAACCGCATCTTCGCGGAATACCGAAACTGAAACCGAACCGCCCTCAGGAAGCAGCAGCGAAAGCGGAACAACCTCACCTGCAACTGCCTGTGAGGGATACTCCAACTGCAAAGAAGCAGATGAAGAAGGCACCACAGAAACGGCTACGGCATTCAAGTCATCCACGACCTTCACGCCGCCCTTGACACGTTCACGAGTGCGGGTATTGTACACGGAAATGGTCTTGGAACATACACCGTTCCAATCATATCCCTCCTCGTTCTTATTGAGCGAAGTATAAGCGATAAGCCTGTAACTGCCGGTAGGCAGATTTTTCGGCAGAGAGATAAAACCGGCGCCGCGGCCATCCATAAGGCCTATTTTCGCGGTAAGCGCAAGCCCTTCGGCACTGTGCAGTTCGAGGTAGGCGACGCTGCTCACGGTACTTGGACGACGGGTGGCGGCATCAAGACAGAAAGCCGAACAGCCGACTTGCTCGCCGGCCAGATAGACATCCCTGTCCGTGACTATGTAAGTGCGCTCGAACACGCCGGAAGCGGCGCGGGAGGGCACTGAAGCCAGCAAGAGAGAAGCGATTATAGTAACAACCAGGCGCATATCAAATGTCTATTGTAGGCCAGTCGGCAGGTTTACGTTTCGTACCGCCCTTGCTGCGGCAATCCACGCAGCGGTGAGGCAGCCAGGTATATTCGGCGACGCCGGAACCGTCATCAGGCTCTTCGCTCGGATCAGGTTCCTCTCCACCGTCAGGATCCGGCGGGAAATACATCCTGTACGGCCACCAGTCCAGTTCGTGATAATACTTGTTCCACTCATTCCTGCGGACAAGTTTGGGCACTTCGGGGAACCCCTCCGGAGCCACGTAGAACTGCGTAGCGTGATTGGGAATCATTATCCGGGCCTCGGACACCTGCGAAGCACTGATATAGCCTATCACGTATTCCGTGGTATCCTGCAGGTTATGGATATTGCCGCGAATCTCAGAAGGCTGCGGGGAGAAAAGACCGCCGACTTCCGAAGAATTGCGTGCTATATTGTTCCAGTAGCGCCAAGCATCTTCGGAAATGGACTCCTGGATCAGGGAAATCTTGTAGTAATACGAGATGCGCTCGTCGCGGCAGTTGATGCTCATCACGGGATAATCGACCAGACGGTCCTGCTCCATCTGCAGCGTAGAAGCTGTCATTATATCCGGGGCGCTGCGGCGCATCCAGCAATAATAGAAATTGGCCCCGTCGGCGAAATACGTCACCGAATCCGTTGCAGGATCGAAATACACCGTAGCCTGGAAATCAGCCTTGTACTCATATATTTCGCGGCCAATCCAGCGGTAATAGCCGCCGTCCGCGTCCCCGTGGGCCGAGACGCATATATCCATCCATTCCCGATCTTCGGAAATCTGATATGACAAGCTGTCAACCTGCGAGGTATGCAGGATATCCTGCCAGTCGCAGGCATAGGTCGAACCGTCGACGACCACCACCAGGCGGCACTGCTGCGAAACGTCCAGTTTTCGGGTATCTATCAGGTAATAAGCCTGCTCGGCATAATCGCCCGTTCCGGCTTCGACCTTGACTGCGTATTTGCGCTGGCCGTTCTTGCTCTCGACATAGACCGAAGCATCGATCAACGGCGGAAGGTCGGGTGTCGCGAGTGTCTGAGAGCCGGTCACCAGCACCACCGTCCAGTCTCCCGCGAGGATATCACCCTCGATGGAGATGATTCCTCCTCCACCCTCGACCTTAGCCTCGAACGGATAGACGCACGAGACTGCCAGAAATGCTGCGAAAGCAGAAGCGACCAATATCCGCAGGGTATGAACAATACTTCTCATCGCAGTTTCAGGTTAAGGTTGACATAGGGAATCGGCGTTGCGAAAACGCTCATCATATAACTCTGGACCGTATCGCCCTCCGTCCGATAGAATACCGAATAGGCGTTGCGGCGGCCTGTGACATTGTACACGCCGAAAGTCAGCGACATATGCGCGAACTGCTTCAGGTTATGGCCCGGCTCGATGATCATCGCCAGGTCGAGGCGGAAATAATCCGGTATGCGATAGCTGTTGCGGTCCGAGTACAGCAGGCGGTATGAGCCGCCGTAATAGTATTTTCCGACAGGAATGGTTACCGGACGGCCGGTAGAATAATCGAGGTTGGCCGAAATGCTGTAACGGTGCGTAAACTTATAATTGGCCACCAGTTTGAAATCGTGCGGCTTGTCATAAGAAGCATTGTACCAGCGGCCGCCGTTGATGGTTTCCACGCCGCGATCCTCCATCTCTCGCTGCATAGCACGGCTGTAGGTATATGAAACCCAGCCGTTGAGCTGACCGAGATTCTTGCGGGCCATCAGTTCGATACCGTACGAACGGCCGTAGGTCGGCACCAGTTCCGCTGCAAGATTGTCATTCATTTCAAGCACCGCGCCGCTTCGGAAATCCACGAAATCGCGCACGTGCTTGTAGTAAATCTCAGCCGAAAGATCCACCTGTCCGCCTGCAACCGTCGAATACCAGCCTGCAGCAGCCTGCCAGCCGGTCTGCGGCTTGATGGAGGCGTCACTCAGTTTCCAGGTATCGTTGGGCGATATGTTGATGCTGTTGGAAATCTTGTGAATGTACTGATGCATCGTGTTGAATCCGGCCTTGAGGGTGGTCGTCTCGCTGAGCGAATATTTGCCGGAAATGCGTACTTCCGGAGCGTGGTACATCTTCGTACCTCCTGTCAGCGAGATATAATTGCTGTAGCGCAGGCCTGCCTCGATCGAAAGAGCATCCGTGGCCTTCCATTCGTCGCTGATATAGGCTGCGCTCTCCCAGGCATTTTCGCGCGTCAGGAAACGGGCTGCCACGAGGGACGAATCCCCGAGCGGCGTGCAGGAGCCCGGCTGCAGGTCATAACGCACCGTCCCGACACCGTAGGTAACGGTATGACGGTCGCTGAGCAGCGTCTTGAACGTCGTGCGGACATAGAACTGACGGATACCTGAGGCCAGCGTGAAAGCAGAGGCGGCATTGCCAGAATCCTCCGTCTGGTAACCGTAATCGTCATATCCTGCAACCGTAACGGCAGAAGTGCGGTCCGAGAACTGTGCGCGCCATTTGAGAGAAACGTTCAGGTCGCGGTAACGGTAGGTCGTATCGTTGCTGAAAGCAAACCGGTCGTAGGAGTAATATGCATACGCGTGCAGCGAATGGTTGCGTCCGATACGCTGTCCGATGCCGAAATTGATATCGTGGAAATGCGCGTTACCGTCGCTGTAGGCGCTGTTTTTAGGCAGCAGCTTAAGCATCCAGTCGCTGTAGGTGGTGCGGGCGCCGAGAATGAAGGTGGTATTTTCGCTGCCAAGCGGGCCCTCGAGATGCAGGCGGCTGGTCAGCAGGCCCACGCCGAGCGAACCGGTAACTTTCTTGCTGTTGCCGTCGCGGCTGCGGACCTCCAGCACCGAAGATATGCGGCCGCCGTATTCGACGGGCATCGAACTCTTGTAAAGCTCCACGTCGCTGATGACATCCGAATTGAATGCCGACAGCAGGCCGAACATATGCGTAGGATTGTAGATGGTGCCGTTGTTGAAGAGTATGAGGTTCTGGTCGGTGGAGCCGCCGCGCACGTTGAAGCCGCTGGAAATCTCGCCTACCGACTTGACGCCAGGCAGTGTCATAACCACTTTGAGGGCATCGCTTTCGCCGAATGTTACAGGCACGTTCTTGATGGCCGAAATGCGGACCGTCTCGATGCCCATACGCGTCGAACGGTGCTGGCGCATACTTTCGGCTGTCACCACGGCTCCGGTCAGGGCCACGACCTTCTCCTTCAGCAGCACGTCCATCGCCCCGTCGTCATACACGCGCAGGTGATACTGCCTGTCTTCCATCGAAAAGCCGCTGAACTTTAGGACATTGTCGCCGACCGGCAGAATTATCTTATACGCGCCGAATGCATCTGTCTGTGCAAACGCGCCTTTCTCGTCATAGACCGCCACGCCCGCTATCGGTTCGCCGGTAGCGGCATCCCGCACGAAACCCCGAACCGTTGCCTTGCCGCTCTTGCGGGCCGTAACCTCGCCTATTTCATAGATTTTGTTTTCAAATCCGGTAACAACCGTCTCATCTTCCAAGACCATCTTTTCTGCCGGAGCCGCTTCTGCGGCAAAATAACCCGCGGGCAGGTCGGAGACCATATCCGCGCCGCGATAGATAAAATATCGGCCGTCCATCAGGTTGATGGAATAACGGTGCGAACGAAGTTGTGCGAAAGCCTCGTCTATAAATGCCTGGCCTTCGCCGTGAATCGTATAGGAAGCCTTGTCGGTCGTGTCCGGCACGGCATAAACCTCCAGATGCAGCGAATCGCGGAGATATTGCACCACCTCCATCGCATCGGCCTTCGAGACACCGCGGCCCGACTGGGCGGCAGCACCCGGAGCGAAGAGCGCCAGAACGGCGGCGAAGGTGATTATATGACGCAAGTATCTCATTCTCCGTATTCTACATAACGCATAACGATGAGGATGAACTCCTCAAGGCCGATACTGTATTCAGTTTCTTCGGCACGGATTATCTTCTTAAGCGCGCTCCGATGCTCCTTGTAATGCTTCAGCAGGTCTCCGCGGCGGCGAATCTGGGTAATTTTGCCGTCTGCCGCCTCATAATAGAAAGTGACATTCGGCAGATATACGTCATACACGTTTCTCAGAACGGCAGTACCCTTTTCTCCGGTATCCAGAAGGCGCTCATTTGTGACCGTCTCGAGACGTTTGACAACGTGCTTGTAGATGCGCGCGTGGCCGTCGAAAATAATCTCATAATAACCCTCCGGCAGGATATCCGGAGCGAGAAAGGCGCCGTTGACGAACTTCCTGCCGTCCAGCGTCAGAGATTCGACATAATCGCGGTTGAGCATTACCTGCGCACCCTTCTGGGGCTCGATAACCAACGCCTGCTGACGCGCAGCGTCGATATTTATGGCATCGCACTGATAATCCTTATGGTTGTAACGCACCGTTCCGGAATAATAGAGCGGCGTGTCCCAATAATACGTTCCGTTGAACTGAAACTTGTACGCGAGAGGCTTGCGGCCACGGTAGAGAAGCGATGAAGCCTGCGCAGAATCCCGGTAACGCATATAATCGGCATCCTGGGCGGCAGCATTTGCCACGCAGGCCGCCAGCATAAATATCAGCAGAAACCTTCTCATTCTCCGGGAACGCGAATATAGATATTTTTTCGGTAAACCGCTGTCTGATAGATAGAACGGAATACCAAATGGCCGAAGTACGCTATATAGATGGACTGCACTCCGAACTTGCCTGCCGTAGCCCAATAGAGCAGCAGGAATACTACCGCAGAACCGATGGTACAGTTGCGAAGCGCACGGGACGCGGTCGCACCGATATAGATACCGTCCCAGGTAAAAGCGATGCAACTCATTACCGGCATCAGCAGCAGCCAGAAGAGGAACGGTCCGCAGGCCTCTATTACCTCCTGATTGTCTGTAATGATGCTTATCATCCAGCGCGGCAGGACTGCATACAGGACAGTTGAAACGACTGCAATCACCATACACCAGAAAAAGTTCCACCGCACGGTGGCTTTCAGGTTTTCTTTATCCTGCGCGCCGATATAACGGCCGGTCAGAGCCTCCCCCGCGTATGCAAATCCGTCCACGAAGTACGAATATAGCAGCAGCAGTTTCATCATCACCGAACTGACTGCCAGTTGCGTATCTCCGAAACGGGCCGCCAGCGCAGTAAATCCGGTATAAACCACCAGAAGTGATATGGAGCGGACGAAAAGGTCTATATTGATCGAGAAGAATGATCGAATCTTCGCCCATCGGGCGCTCTGCCGTATGCTGGCGAGCCGCAGGATGCCTCGGTAACGGATCATTATCAGTGCAGATGCCAGTATCAGGCCGCTCCACTGAGCAATCAGCGTACCTGCAGCGACGCCGTTGATGCCCATCGGCGAATGGAATGCCAGCAGCCAGCTTGCGATCATATTGACCACATTGACCCAGATATCCACCACCATCGCAAACACGGTATTCTGCATACCGATAAACCAGCCCTTGAATACAAACAGCGAAAGAGTTGCCGGAACCGCCCAGATGCGGATGAAGAAGTAATCCTTGGCGATAGCGGCCACCTCCGGCGTACAGTCGACCAGCATAAATGCCACCTTGACGTACAGCCATTGTATCAGCAGGCAGACCAAGGCCACCGACATTGCCGTCATTATGCCCTGCATAAAAGTCTCTGCAGCGCATTTCCAGTCCTTGCGGCCGTATGCCTGAGCCGTTATGCCGCCCGTCCCGACGCGCAGGAAACCCATATTCCAATAGAGCAGGTCGAACAGCATCGAACCGATGGCGATGCCGCCGATGCTCACCGCGTCTCCAAGATGACCGGAGATTGCCAGATCCACGATTCCCACCAACGGGACCGTGATGTTGGCAAGGATGCTCGGACCTGCAAGTCCGAGAATCTGGCGGTTGATGGTGCCTGCTCTGCTCATCGGTACTTGGTCTCCTCCTCGAGCATTCCGAGGTATGAATTATACCGCTCCGCGGAAATTTCACCCGAATCCACCGCCTCCTTGACTGCGCAACCGGGTTCGTGAGTATGCGTGCAGGGCTTGAAGCGGCAGCGGTCCATTACCTGGAGCATCTCCGGGAAATAAGTGCTCAACTCTTCAGGCTCAATGTCCACCAGTCCGAAACCGCGGATACCGGGGGTATCTATCAGGAAACCGCCTCCGGAAAGAGGATGCATCTCGTAGAACGTAGTGGTATGCTTGCCCTGTTTGTTTGAAATCGAAATCTCGCCCGTACGGACCTTGAGGGTGGGATCGAGAGCCGAGATGAGGGAACTCTTGCCTACTCCGGAGACGCCGGAGAACAGCGAAACCTTGTCGCGGCACATCTCGCGGATGTTGTCGATGCCTTCGCCCGTAAGCGCGGAAATGGTCAGCACCTGATAGCCTGCGCGAGTGTAAATATCTTCCCAGTAGCGGCATTCCGCCGTTTGGTATTCATCGTAGATATCGATCTTGTTGATGACAATCACCGGATGCACCTGATATGCCTCGCAGGTTATCAGGAAGCGGTCCACGAAGGCAGGTTTAATCTCCGGGAGAGCCACCGTTATGACCAGGAACACCCGGTCGAGGTTGGCTGCGATGACGTGCGACTGGCGCGAGAGATTTGCCGAACGGCGAATGATGCAGTTGGTGCGGGGCAGAATGCGTTCGATGGTCCCCATCGGCTCCGGCTCGTCCCAGTCGATGACATATTCGACACGGTCTCCGACTGCGACGGGATTGGTGGCCTGCGAAGCATCGAGCCGCACACGCCCCTTAATCACCGCGGGAATGAGTTCCCAGCGGGGAAGTTCCGACAGCAGATAATGGCTGCCGGTATGCTTGACAACAGTCGCTGTTCCGTGTTGCTTCATATCCTACAAAGTTAATAATTTCCGCAAAATAGATTATCTTTGCGGCCATAAAGTACAGCTGCAATGTATTCTCAGGAAATTATCGACGGCATCGTGGAGAAAGCCATCCGGAGCCAGTCCTTCGACCGCGAACCGCAGAAACTCTACCGCCCTATCGGCTATATGCTCGGGCTTGGCGGCAAGCATCTGCGCCCGCGACTCTGCTTGACCACTTACAACCTTTTCAGCGACCATATCGATGACCACATCATCTATCCGGCGCTGGCGCTCGAAACATTCCACCAGTTCACGCTGATTCACGACGATATTATGGACAATTCGCCTACCCGTCGCGGACAGCCTACGGTATATGCCCTCCACGGGACTAGCAACGCCATCCTAAGCGGTGACGCGATGAACATCCTGGCATACCAGTATCTCGCCTGCGCTCCTTCCCACCTCATCGGAGACGCGCTGAAACTCTTCAACGACATCTCTCTCAAGGTCTGCGAAGGACAGCAGCTGGATATGGATTTTGAAGACCAGGCCCTGATTTCGATGGACGAATATATGGGAATGATTGCGCTCAAGACAGGCGTCCTGATTTCAGGCGCCATCAAGATGGGCGCACTGCTGGCTGAGATTCCCGAAGCCATTACCGACGCCCTCGCCCGCTACGGAATGCAGTCGGGACTGGGCTTCCAGATTGCAGATGACTATCTGGATACGTTCGGCGACGAAAAAGTCTTCGGCAAACCGATTGGCGGCGACATCGTCAACAACAAGAAGACCTGGCTGCTGGTGGAATGTATGCACCGCGCGGCCTCTTCTGCTTCAGACAAGAAGAAACTTGCGGACCTGCTGAAACTGGACGAAAGTCATCGCGAGGAGAAAATCAAGGGTGTTCGCGAGCTCTACGTCAACCTCGGTGTCAAAGAAGATGCAGGTAAAGCCATTATGGAATGCTACGACAAGGCTCTGGAAGCACTTGACGAGGCTAAATTGAGCCCCGAGGGCCGCGAGCGTATGGTTATTCTCGCCGATCAGATGATTCACCGTGAAAAATAGCCGGTTTGAGATAATGGCCCCGGCGGGCAATTTCGAATGCCTGCAGGCCGCCATCCAAGGTGGCGCGAACTCCGTGTATTTCGGGGTTGGCCGTCTCAATATGCGTTCCCATTCAGCCAATAATTTCGCACCGGAAGACCTGGCTGAAATATGCCGCATTTGCCGCAAGGCAGGCGTAAGGACATACCTGACGCTCAATATCGTGCTCTACGGAGAGGATCTCGCGCCGATGCGGGAGGCTCTCGACGAGGCCCGACGCGCCGGAGTGGATGCCGTAATCGCCTCCGATATGGCAGCCATCCTCTACGCGCGCAGCATCGGGATGGAGGTGCATATCTCTACGCAACTCAGCATTTCAAATATCGAAAGCCTGCGATTCTATGCACAGTGGGCGGACGTGGTCGTGCTGGCCCGCGAACTGCGTCTCGAACAGGTGGCCGAGATTGCCCGCACCATCGAGGAAGAAGGCATCAAAGGCCCCTCCGGACGCAACGTGCAGATAGAAATGTTCTGCCACGGAGCCCTCTGTATGGCCATTTCCGGCAAATGCTACCTTTCCCTGCACGAATACAACTCTTCTGCCAACCGGGGCGCCTGCTTCCAGTTATGCCGCCGCGGATACGAGGTGAAGGATCTCGAGACCGGAATGCAACTCCAGATCGACAACCAGTACATAATGTCTCCCAAAGACCTATGCACGGTCAAATTCCTGGATAAAATGGCAGCCGCGGGCGTTACGGTATTCAAGATTGAAGGCCGGGCCCGCAGCGCGGAATACGTCAAGACCGTGGCACAGGCATACCGCGAAGCTGCCGATGCAGTCGAGGCAGGAACATTCGGCGAAGAACTGGCTTCATCGCTGTACACCAGGCTCGAAACGGTATTCAACCGCGGATTCTGGGACGGCTATTATCAGGGCGCACGGCTCGGCGAATGGAGCGAGGTCTATGGCAACCGCGCCACCCGCACCAAAACCTATCTTGGTCGCATCACCAACTGGTATTCACGCCTCGGCGTGGCGGAGATAACCGTCGAAACCGGAAGCTTCCGCACTGGCGACCACCTGCTCATTACAGGCGCCACTACCGGAGTGCTGGAATGCGACGTGACGGAAATCCGCACCGACCGTCAGG
>CAMZIP010000002.1 GCA_947307265.1 uncultured Bacteroidales bacterium
GTGAGATTGATCGTAGTCAATCAAGACATATGTTTTGTTGGTGTGGTAGCGGGAGCGGGAGCCACGCTCCGCTAGCCCGCTGAGGCGGGCCTTTTTATTGGATTATAAGGGTTTCCCATTTGTTATTCTGAGGCCGGAGGCCGAAATGAAGGTCATTGTGCCTGCATAAGAGTAGGCATCGTCCAGTAATGCATTAATCCATTATACTGAAATTGGGAACAAGGCCAAAGTGCTAGTTGTCCGTGTTGTCGGAGAGCAGGGCTGTGACTTCTTTTTTGAGTTTGGGTAGGTCGTTAATGACTATTTTCCACATAACATCATCTGTCACCGCCGCATAATCGTGTATCACACGGTTTCTGGTGGCGATGATGGCTTTGGCGTGAGTGATCGCAATCTCCGGATTATCTTTAAGGAGTTTGTTCGTGGCTTCTCCGATGATGCCGATATTCCTTTCTATGGCGCGTCGGAGCATCAAATTCTTCTGGTACTCGTCAAAACGCCGGGGGACCAGTTCGAAGAACGAATAGACTTCATCGATGGCAACATCGATGTCGTATAAGTATGCCTTAAGATGCCTGTCCATAGATCAGTTGTTTTGTTTCATCAAGTTCTTCCTTGAAGTAGGGGTTCTTGATGGCATTATATTCCACCAAATCTACATCCCGCTTCAGAAGGTCTTCCAGGGCAAACTTAAATTCAAAATAGTTTTCTCCGTAAACAAGCAGAGGCAGGGATTTGCGATCAAAGATGACGGTGAAATCTACATCGCTGTCTTTGGTGAATTTGTCCGTCAGGATGGATCCGAAGACATATAGCTGCAGAACCTTGTGCTTTTCGCACAAGGCTGCAATCTGAGCCATATTTCTTCGTATCAATCTCATAACAACACAAAGATAAGCAATATAATATCAGAAACAACTACTCGGGTATGGTGGCGGAGACGCGGTAGATGTTGCCGCGCTCGAGGGTGAAGTCAGAGGTGAAGACTCTGGTGCCCGGAGCGGAGTAGGCGTCGTCCACGCAGATACTGAAGTTCCATTTGGTGCCCGCTTTGATCGGCGCAAATAGATGGTTGGCAAAGTAAAGTGTCACCTGGCCGCTTTCGGGGATTATGATATCCGAATAAAGATATGCTTCATCTTTATAGCTTCCACCTGCTCCCGTGATGTGATTGATGGGGATATTTACATATTCCCAGGTTGCCGCACGGGCGAAATCTTCCGTATTATCCTCGCTGTCAAAAGCCTCGATTTTCAGTATCTGCAGCTGTTTGCCTTTGTAGGCATCAGGCACGGTGAGATGAATCTTCAGGACGGTCATCTCGTTTTCCAGAGATGCGGTCAGAATATTGTTCTTGATATCCGAATCATCGGCAATGCCCGACATCACGCAGTAATTGCGAAGATGCGAGGCATCATCGTCAGCCACCTGTCGCAGGGGCTCCGCGTAGCCGCCGTCAAAGTAGTAGTAGCCTATGTGGGTGCGATCAAGAGTACTTAGCATATTGCCATTGTAATCCTTGTACGGCGCCGTGCTGTAAATGCCAGGTTCGACTTCCTGGAGCGCCGGGTAGAGGACCATAATGCCGGAGAAATCTTCCGGTCCCGTGAAAGTGCCGGTAAACTTGGCCGTGGTGCGCCCTGCCTCGCCGGTTGAGGTAAAGTTGTCAATGCTTGCGACTTCGTGGTCATCAACGCTGAAGGAAATGACGGAAATGGTCTCTTCGGCCTCCCAGAAGGTCTTGAGGACATTCCCGTCAGGCGTATAAGTAACCCTGGTATCATCGCCGATGCTTGCCAGCAGAGTCATCTGTACGCCCTCGTTCTCAGGTACGGTATTGTTATTCTTCTGGCAGGAAATGGCCAGAGTGGCAGCAAAAGCTGCAAAAATCATAAACTTTCTCATAGCTGAAATCCTCCTCCTGCATTGAATAAAAGATCCAGGTCGCCGCCGTCTCCGAAATCGGGGGCGGAAAGGCCGCTCTGCGCGATAAGCGATCCTGCGGCCAGAGATATCGCAACGCACTCAGGCGTCGAGTATGTTTCTCTTTTAGTCATAAGATTATACAATATACTTATACAATATACGTTGCAAAACTACAAAAAAACCAAAATGGTTTTTCATTATCAGAAAAAAACAGTACTTTTGAGGTTAAGAGTTTAGCTACAAATGATTAGATCTATGAAGAAAGTTTTTTTGTTCGCAGTCGCTGCGACCATTATGGTCGCCGCTGTAAGTTGCAAGAGCAACGATTCCAAGAATTCTGAGGCTGAGCAGACTGCTACCGAGGTTGTTGTTAATGATGAGGCAACCCCCGCGGATAACGCAGCTCCGGTTGACAATCCCGACGGTACAGGCCCTCTGGGCACTGAAGCTACAGGTCCCCTCGGCACCGAAGGCACAGGCCCGCTCAACTAATTGGAACCGAGACCAGGCAATATAACACCATCCGGACTCGTGCAGAGTCCGGATTTTTTATCGGCAGAGGCATCCGATAAACTTGCTCAGTTCAACGAAAACAACTATCTTTGTCCCAATAAAACAAATAAAGATATGAACCTCAGAGTCATTAAGAAAGATATCGAGTTCCTCATCGATGATTTTGTAGAGGATTGCATTATGCTGGCGTGGATGCGTCGCGACAAGAACGTAGTGGACGAAGTCAACGTTCTTATGGACGAGGCTTATGACCTTGGCGACTCCCTTCTGGATCGCGTCAATAAGGCTCCCCACATTAAGAAGGGTGAGACCAAGAAAGAGCATTCAGTTGCAGTTAAGGCGCACTTCAAGGCCATTAACGACGATATGCTCAAGGGTTTTGACGGCCTTTTCGACCGCCTCTCCGAAGTATCAAAGAAGTAGTTGCCCGAGCACCGGACAGCAGTAAATTTGGATCTGGAAGTGCCGGGAGGTGCTTCCAAGATTCTTTTGCACTGCTGCTGCGCACCCTGCAGCGGAGCCATAGTCGAGACGCTGGTCCGCAAAGGCGTCGAGCCGGTAATTTTTTTTAGCAATTCCAATATCACACCTCTGTCCGAGTACGAACTGCGCCGGGCGGAGGTCGTTCGTTATGCAGACCTGTTCGGCCTGCAGGTGGTCGATGACGTATATGACCACGACGGCTGGCTGGAGTGGGTAAGGGGCCTCGAGGATGAACCCGAACGCGGCGCTCGCTGCCTTGCCTGCTTCCGTTTCCGCCTTAAGAGGGCTGCCCGGTATGCGGCAGATCACAATCTTGGCGTGCTTGCGACGACGCTTGCCTCCTCTCGCTGGAAGGATCTTGCGCAGGTGGACGAGGCCGGTCGCGACGCCTGCTCAGAGGTCAATGCCGCCTCTGACGGCCATAAGGTGCTCTGGTGGGGACAGAACTGGCGCAAAGGCGGACTGCAGCCCAGACGCGACGAGATTATCCGCGAGCAGGATTTCTACAATCAGGCATACTGCGGATGCGAATTTTGTAAATAACTGACAATTATACAGTTGATGTGTTTTTTCGGGGCACTGTGTGCGAGTCGAAAAAATTTCTTATATTTGCACCTTACCATATTGAATATTCTTTAATATCCATTCATATATGAAGAAAACTTACTTGACACCCGCAATGGACGAAGCAGGGATGATGGTCGGACGCATCATCTGCCAGAGCGGCAATTCGGGTAACACCGAAGATTTTGGAAAGGGAACAGGCTTCTCGTTCGACCTGTTCGAAGGTTTCAAGCCATTCTAGGAGGGACGCATTATGAAGAAGATTTTAATGGCAATCGTAGCCGTAGCGTCGGTGATGCTGACGGCTTGCTCAGTAGATCAGCCTCAGGCTCCCGTAAATGGTGGCAAGACCTACAAGGTCGTCATTGATGACGCTACCAAGACTACCCTCAATATGGACGGTGACGTCTATAAGCTCTCTTGGGTTGTCGGTGACAACATCGCAGTCACTGACGGCTCTAGCACCGCTATCTATACCGTTGCTCAGGCACAGGGCGGCGAAGCGACTATCGTCTATGCAAGTGGCGACGAGCCCACGGGTATGGCTACCGCTTACTATCCGGCATCTCTTATCGACGGTAAGCTTCCTTACGAGCAGCGCTATCTTGAGGCTCTCGGCGATGTTTTCGAGTCTCCGATGGTAGGTGTCGTAAGCGGCACTCACATTACTTTCAAGAACCTCTGCGGTGTAATTAAGTTCAGCGTCACCTCATCCCAGACCGATGTCAAGCTCACCAGCCTCCAGCTTACGGCTGACCAGCCTATGTCCGGCGCTTTCGTGGTTGACGATGCCGCTACGGGTACCTGCCACCTTACCGGCGCTACCGGCACTACGATGGATGTTCCCAACATCGAGCTCGGTACAACTCCCGCCAATTTCTATTTCCTCGTGGCTCCCGCTACCTACACCAACCTCAAGATCACAGCCAAGGCTCTTGACGGCCGCAGCCAGGTCCTCAAGATGAAGGCAGATGCTTCTCTCACAGTTGAAAGGTCAATGGTCCACGAAGGCAGCATCGAACTCAACAACTTCATCGAGCCCGCTTCCGGTACCGCTCTCCTGCCTCCGGGCCAGGACTTCATCGTTGCTATCAAGCAGCTCGCTGATCCCGATGCAGTTTACAACACCGACGTGTTCATCACCCGCATCTCGCTCAACGTCAACAATCCTTCCACCGAAGGTGTGATCGTTTCCGATCTCTTCTCCGAGGTTCCTGTCTACGCTGTTTACGATGATGTAACCGGTCGTCTGGACATCAACACCGCAGCAAGCGAGATCTGCACCGGTGAGGATGCGTCGTATTTGTTCTCATATCTGTTCCAGTGCGAGGCCATCGACAACCTGAACGTACTCAATACATCTGCAGCAACGACGATGTTCTCAATGTTCAACAACTACACCGATGACAGCCTTGTCAACGAGAAGATTTGTATGACTTCACTGGATGTGAGCCACCTGAACACAGAGAACGTTACGGTCTTCACCAATATGTTCAACAACTGCCGCAAGCTCACCTCTCTCGATCTCTCGTCGTTCAATACTTCCAACGCTACGAACATGCAGTATATGTTCTCGCGTTGCGAGAGCCTTGAATCGCTCGACCTGAGCAACTTCGACACCCAGAACGTCGTCAACTTCAACTATTTCGTCAGCCGTTGCCTTAGCCTGACTTCGCTCAACGTCTCGACGCTCAATACTTCATCCGCAACATCGATGACTTATATGTTTAACCACTGTAGATCGCTACCTTCGGTTGATCTTTCAAGCTTCGACGTCTCTGCAGTAGAGGGTGACGGTCTGAAGTATATGTTCAATCACTGTGAGTCGATGACATCTATTGATATTAATCATTTCAACCTCGAGAATGCTACATCGCTGACATACTTTTTAGCCTCAATGTACGCACTCGAGAGCCTTGATTTGAGCGGTCTCGATACCTACAACATTACGAGCATGAGTTATATCTTCTATGGACAGACCGGTCGTGTGGCAATCAAGCTGGGCGGCAAGTTCACCACGGAGAATTGCACAACATTGGCATATATGTTCTATGACAATGACGCTATGGTAGAGTTCAATGCTGGTGACCTTGACATATCATCTTGCACTAAATTAGACTATTTATTCAAAGGTTGCGATGTGCTTCAGAAGATAGATTTTGGTGACTTGGACACTTCATCTGCACCCACTCTTACCCATATGTTTGAGTGTGTTCCGAATCTGACTGAAATTCGCTTTGGAGAATACTTTGTTTACAGCAAGACTCCTGCTAATTTCTTCACTGCCTCCACTCATGCTCCTGGTGTACGCACATCATCCAACCCCGGCGTCCTGACCATTTACTGTGACCAAGACCAAGCTGACTGGTTAGCTACTACTAATCTTCGCTTCTTGTACTGGGGTTACTATGGTGAGACCACGAGCACGGCAGTCATCGACGGTTGCCCGAGAATTACGATCAACTTCAAGGATCGTGATACGGGTGCTGATATCGGTGTTGACTGGCCGGCTCCGAAATAGTCGTTCATAGTTCTGGACGCAAGTTCAGAATATAATACCAGCAGATGCGGGTTCCATTCGGGGCCCGCATCTTATTTTTGCGGCCGCATATATTGGGATATTTCTTATATTTGTACGATATATCCTAACTGCGCGCGTATGAAGAGGCTGCTTATACTTGCGATTGCGATGATGTCCCTTGCTTCCTGCAACTGGGTAGAGGACGTCCTGCGCTATAATCCTGACCCGAAGGTCGCTTCGGTCGGCGGCAATACTTTGCGCAAAAGCGAGTTGGACCTGCTTATTCCCGAGGGAATATCACCTGAAGACAGTGCGAGGATGGCCGAAAGGTATATCCGCACCTGGGCGATGGGCTGCCTTCTCGAGTCCCGTGCAGGCGAATATCTTCCCAAAGAGGAAAAGAACGTTTCCCGTGAAGTCGAGGAGTTCCGCCGCAACCTGCTCGGATTCCGTTACGAAAAACTCTATGTCGAAAGCCGCCTGGATACGGTCGTGACGATGGAGGAGGCTTCCGCTTATTTCGAGGAGCATAAGAGCGACTATCTTCTGTCGGAGACTCTGGTCAAGGCGCGTGTCATCAGCATTTCTAAGAAATCCCCTTACTATGATATGATCCGCTCTGAGTATTGCGTGACCGAGCCGGAGGATGTACGAATCCTCGAAGATGCCTGCGCGACCTCTGCCGATTCTTACGAGAATTTCGGAAAACGGTGGATCAGCCTGCAGCAACTTGCTTCTACGCTCGGCATTACGCCCGAAGCCTGCCGCAAGGACATCGTATCCAAGGAATCGTGCGAGACGGACATTGACGGCCGTCATTACCTGATTTGCATTACCGACAAGGCGGAGAAAGGCACTCCAGCCCCGCTCGAATATGTCTATGAATCGGTCTCCGATATCATCATAGGCCGAAGGAAGCAGCAACTTCTTTCGACTTTGGAACAAGAGTTGTTTGATGAGGGCCTTGAAAAAGGCACCTTAAAGATTTATACGAATGAAAAATAGTATCATTACGCTTTGCATCTTCGCCCTTTTGCTGGTTCCTTTCTCCCTGGGCGCGCAGAAATACGACGGCGTCGTCGAAAAGTCGGTCGCTGTCGTTGGCAACGACGTCATTATGCTCTCTCAGATTGAGTCCGAGGCACAGATGATGCGTATGCGCGGCCTTCAGGTGGATAAGAACATCCGTTGCGAGATTCTGGAGCAACTGCTCACTTCCAAGTTGTTCTACGTCCAGGCGCAACTGGACTCGCTGACGGTTAACGATGCCAACGTCGAGGCTGCCCTCGAGAACCGTTTGAACGAGGTTTATTCGTCGCTCGGCGGTGAAAAGCAGACGGAGGAGTATTTCAATAAGCCCATCCACAAACTCCGTCAGGAATGGAAGGAGGCTCTCACGGAGCAGTCCCTCATCCAGGAAATGCAGCGCAATGTTACGAGCAATACGCCCCGACTGACTCCTCAGGATGTCAGGGAGTTCTACGAGAGCACTCCGAAAGAGGACCTGCCGATCATTTCGACAAAGTACCGTTTCCGTCAGGTGGCGCTCTATCCTGACCGCGAAGCAGCCAATCTGGCCGTCAAGGAAAAGTTGATTTCGCTGCGCGAGCGTATTCTCGCAGGTGAGAAGTTTGCGACATTGGCGCGTCTCTATTCGCAGGATCCGGGCAGTATGACCAAGGGCGGCGAGCTCGGTATGATGTCCAAGAATGTCTTCTGGCCCCAGTTCTCCGATGCGGCAATGTCCCTCAAGGTGGGGCAGGTTTCGCAGGTCGTCGAGACTCCGGACGGATTCCACATCATTCAAATGATCGAGAAAGACGGCGATATGTTCAACGCCCGCCACATCCTCATCAAGCCCTCATACGGCACGGAAGACCGCAACGCGGCTTTTAACCGCCTCGACAGCATCCGCACTGCGGTCATAGACGGCAGCATCACGTTCTCCGATGCAGCCAAGTATTATTCGCAGGACCGTTCGACAGCCACGGCCGGCGGCCTTATGGCGGACTCATACACCGGTTCTTCCTACTTCGAAAAGGACCAGCTCAAGCCGATGGACTACGCGGTGCTCAAGGATATGAAGGTCGGCGACATTTCGGAGCCTTTCGAGTCGCTTGACAACGAGGGCCGCAATGGCAACACGATCTACAAGATCATCTATCTCGAGAAGATAATTCCTTCGCATACGGCTACAATCGAGGATGACTACAACGATCTTCTGCAGGAACTGCAGGAGAAGAAGGCCCACAAGGCTATCGAAGAGTTCATACTGTCCAAGCAGAAGACAACTCACATCAGGATTGACCCTATGTTCCAGGGATGCCCGTTCGAATATTCAGGCTGGATCAAATAATACCCTATGAAAAACACGCGAATCCTCGTTACAGTCCTTTCGGCAGCCGTTCTGCTGACCTGTACGCTTGCTTCCGGCAACCGCGGCAGGAAGGAGGATTCGTATGTTCGTCTGGTGAGTGCCGACGAGGCGCGCCAGTACGTCCAGTGGGGCACCAATTACCGCAAGGTCAAGGGTGATGCCCGTTTCTTCCACAACAATACCTATCTGCTCTGCGACTCGGCCCTATGGAACGTGGATTCGCGTTATATCGAGGCATACGGCAACGTGCGCATCATCCAGGACCGCACGCAGCTGCGCAGTGATAATCTCTACTACGACATAGACGAGAATACGGCCCGTTTCAGCGGCGGAGTGGTGGAACTCGAGGACAAGGACGGCAACCGCCTCCGCACCCGCAGGCTCGAATACAATACCCGCGACAGCGTGGCGACCTTCTTCAACGGCGCGGCGCTGATGAGCCAGGACGGCAAGGTCATCGAGAGCCTCAAGGGCAATTACGACGCTAAAGTTTCGACGTTTACCTTCGAAAAGGAAGTCGAAATATATATGGATTCCATCTTTATGAAGATGGATAACGTGGTCTATCTGGCAAATGAAGACAAGGCGGTCTTCGGCTCCAATACCCGCACCTGGCGCGGCAACGGTTTCATCGCTTCGCAGGGCGGTTCGTATTCGCGTCCGGACAGCTTGCTTTGCTATCGCGAGGATGTCTATATGTTCGATCCGGACTACGAGGCCTGGGCCGAGGAGGTGGATTACAGGATGCGCGTCGGCGAGATTGAAATGCGCGACCAGGTGAAGGTGCTCGATACCGCCGACAAGATGATTATTCTTGCAAACCACGCTTTGTATGAGCAGGATTCGTCTCGCGCAACGCTTACCGAGAACCCCGCCGTAGTCTATTTCGGTGAGAATGAGAAACACGAGGTAGATACGGTCTATGTGGGTGCCGATACGCTGCAGTATTTCACGGTTTATAAGTTCGAATACTCACAGGAGGAGCAGAACGCCGCCGTGAAGCACCGCGAGGACCTGATGTTTGACGCTATTACGACGCTTCGCGAAAAGCAGGCCGAGGCCCGCGCGAAGAAGTACGAGGAAGATATGCGTGCCTCCGGCAAATTGCCTCCGCTGGGGTCGGCGGCCGATTCGCTGGCGAAGGCAAAGGCACTTGCAGACAGTCTTGCAGCGCTGGGAATCGTTCCAGGTGCCGACAGTACCGGAACAGTACCGGGTATGACGGACGGCGACTCTACGGGAGTTCAGCCCGGCGTGATAGCGGGAGAGCCCGCAGGAGTACAGACCGGCATTACAGTAGGTGATTCCACTAAGACCGTAATTCCCGACCCGATCGGGAATCCCGGCGATATGCTGCGCGAAAACGGCCTGAACAGGACCGTTGAAAAGACCGTCGAAGACGACAAGACAACCGAGCCGGGCAAGACCGACGATAACGGCAATACGGACGATGCGAACAAGACCGCAACCGACAGTACGGCTACGGCAACTGTGGATTCCACGGTTCTGCGCCGTCTCCGCGCCTGGAACAATGTCAAACTCTACCGAGCTGACACGCAGGCTGCCTGCGACTCGCTCGAATTTACCGAACTCGACTCGATTGCGGTTCTTTACGGCCGCCCGATTCTCTGGAACGCAGTCCGCAACCAGCTCACCTCCGAGACGATGCACCTTCTGCTGAAGGACGGGCAGTTGCACCGCGCTTCGATGCAGACCGACGCGCGCATCACGTCCCAGCAGGACGAACAGTATTTCAACCAGATAAAGAGCACGGAGATGCTCAGTTATTTCCGTGACAACGACCTTTACCGTTTCGACGCTCTCGGCGGCGTTACGGCTATTTTCTATATGGTTTCCCACGAACGCGTGGCAAATGTCAACCTGAAGGAGGCCAAGCAGATGACGGCGCTCATCAAGGACGGTACGGCACGCAGGCTGTTCTACCTCGAAGAGACCAAGAGCGATGCCTATCCGGTGCTTGAACTGCCCGCGGACCGCCACCGCCTCAAAGGTTTCGAGTGGCGTGCGGAAGAGCGGCCCCAGTCGCCTGAGGACATTACCTCGATGTCCCTGCCCGAGAGCGGGCGGGATTTCGGCCTCGACGCTACGAAACCCCGTTACCGCGAGACCAATCTCTACTTCGACAACTATATGAAGGACATCTGCAAGAAGCTGCTGCCTCCCGACAAGCCTCGCAATACGCATCCCAAGGTGCAGAAAACGCGTCCGGTGAATATCGGCAGCAACGACGACGATGAAGAAGTAGTTCCCGTGCCAATACGTGATGAAATAGATATGGAACCTGAAACAGTCAATGATCAGGAAGTCCCCGAGGTCCTGAGTTACCAGACTCCGATGGGCGAATTGATCGTCAAGCCGCTCGGCCACGCATCCATAATGATGGAAGTTGCCGGAAAGCGCATTTACGTCGATCCGTACGGCGAAAAGACGGATTTCTCGTCATTCGAGCCGGCCGGTCTCGTACTGATAACCCACAGCCACAGTGACCACTACGATCCGCAGGTGCTGGATATGCTCGTGACCGACGAAACTGTGATCGTGGCACCTCCGGATATCGAGGATGAGCGTGGCATCTGCCACCATATGGCTAACGGCGAAGGCTGGGTATATGAAGGCATCGGCATCCGTGCCGTTCCCGCATACAACGTCGAGCACGTGCGCGAAAACGGCCAGCTCTTCCATCCGGAAGGGTTCGGCAACGGTTATGTGCTGGATCTGGCGGGATTCAGAATCTATATCGCCGGCGATACGGAGCCGATTCCCGAAATGGACGAACTGACGGATGTCATCGACCTGGCATTCCTGCCCAAGAACCTGCCGTACACTATGTCTGACGAGCAGTTTGTAGAGGCGGCAAACCGCATCCGTCCGAAGTACCTCATACCGTACCATTTCTTCGAGATAGACAACGATGCCCTGCGTCGTATGATAGACCCTGAAATACACTTGATTAGAAGATAAACCAACAGCAAAACCTCAAAACCAAATATGAAACGCGAAATCAAATTCTCCCTCATATACAGGGATATGTGGCAGTCCTCCGGTAAATACACGCCGAGAGTGGATCAACTTCTGGAGATAGCACCCGTCATCATCGATATGGGATGCTTTGACCGTGTAGAGACCAACGGCGGTGCTTTCGAGCAGGTCAACCTCCTCTATGGACAGAACCCTAACGTGGCTGTCCGCCAGTGGGTGGCACCTTTCAAGAAGGCCGGCATCCAGACCCATATGCTCGAGCGCGGTCTGAACGCTCTGCGTATGAATCCGGTTCCAGAGGACGTACGCTACCTGATGTTCAAGGTCAAGAAGGCCCAGGGCGTTGATATTGCCCGTTCGTTCTGCGGCCTCAACGATCATCGCAACCTCAAGGCTTCCGTCATCGGTGCCAAGCAGGCCGGAATGATCTCGCAGGCATCCCTCAGTATCACTTATTCGCCGGTCCACACCGTCGAATACTATATGGACGTAGTTGACCACCTGGTAGAGTACGGTTGCGACGAAATCTGCCTCAAGGATATGGCAGGTATCGGCCGTCCCGTATTCCTCGGCCGTCTCGTCAAGGCCATCAAGGACAAATATCCGCACATCATCGTGCAGTACCACGGCCATTCCGGTCCCGGTTTCTCGGCAGCATCTATGCTGGAGGTTGCACGCGCAGGTGCGGACGTGCTTGACGCAGCCATCGAGCCGCTTTCCTGGGGTAAGATTCACCCGGACGTGATAACTCTCCGCGAGATGATGATCGACGCAGGATTTGCCGTCAAGGACATCAATATGGACGCATATATGGAGGCCCGTTCCCTCACACAGAAGTTCATCGACGACTTCCTGGGCTACTTCATCGAGCCTACCAACCGTTTCTGCTCGTCGCTGCTTATCGGCTGCGGTCTTCCCGGCGGTATGATGGGTTCGATGATGTCCGACCTCAAGGGCTTCCACAACGCCATCAATATGTCGCTGCGCAACCAGGGCAAGCCTGAACTGACTCTCGACCAGCTTGTCGTCAAACTCTTCGAGGAAGTCGAGTACGTATGGCCTCGCCTGGGATACCCGCCGTTGGTGACTCCGTTCAGCCAGTACACCAAGAACACGGCTCTGATGAACCTGATGCACACCCTCAAGGGCGAGGAGCGCTGGAAGACCATCGACCCCGATACGATGAATATGATCCTCGGCAAGACCGGCAAGTTGCCCGGTCCTCTTGCTCCGGAGATCATCCAGCTCGTCAAGGAGAAAGGTCTCGAATTCTATACCGGCAACCCTCAGGATGCATATCCCAACGAACTTCCGAAGTTTATCAAGATGATGGAAGAGGAAGGCTGGGACCGCGGCCAGGACGACGAAGAACTCTTCGAGTTCGCAATGCACGAGCGTCAGTACCGCGACTACAAGAGCGGTGTTGCAGAAAAGCGTTTCCAGGATGCCCTCGAGGCTGAAAAGGAGAAGGCCGGCGCACCGAAGATCGTGGTCCGTCCCGTCGTTGAGGTGCCCAAGTTCGATGCAGAAGCATATATGGAGAAGCATCCCAATGCACATCCCGTCCAGTCCACCGCAGCCGGTCAGCTGATTTGGAATGTCGATCCCGCCCAGGAATCCGTTGCTCCGGCAATCGGTACTCCCGTCACCGAAGGTCAGACCATTTGCCACGTACAGGCATATTACGGCCTCGAGCCGATCAAGGCTCTCTTCAGCGGTAAAATCGCTTCTGTCAATGCCCGCCACGGCGAAAAGGTAGCCAAGGGCGAGGTGTTGGGATTTATTGAATAAAACTTAAAAACGATGCAAGTGATGGATGCACGTATCAGGCAGGCATACACGCCGCCGCAATGTGAAACCTTCCCGGTCCGGGAAAGAGAGACGCTGTGTACCAGCAGTTTCCCCGGTATCGGTGATTTTGACCCCATTTTCTGGTAGGAGGAAGCAGTTATGAAATACAGATTTATCATCTCAGCCATTCTGCTCTCCGCCATTATTGCGGCCTGCACGCCGAAAGAGCAGTTCCCTGTCAATACGGCATCCGGCACTTATATCCGCGTTTCGCGCGGCGAAATGACCAAAGTCTCGCTCACCCAGGAGGAGGATTATACCCTTACCGCACGTTGGGACGAGGCCGACAGCATCGCCGTCATTTACCGCGACGCGGTCGATGCACTCATCTGCGAGAAATTCCTCATCGACCCCGCAACCATCAGCGGGGACGGTAAATGGGCGGTTTTCTCCAATATGGAAAGCGGCATCCCCGCACTCGAAGCAGAAACCACTTTCACGATTCTGTATCCTTATTCCGACGCCGTACAGAACGATAGTATTGCGCTTGATATTGCAGCGCAGACCGGCGCTCTGGCCGACCTTGGCCACTGCGACGTAATGTCATACACCGGCACCGCGGCCAGCCTGCCTACGGACATCACCCTCACGCAGCATTGCACCATCCTGCAATTCCCTGCAGGTACGATGACGGCAATGGGCGTAACCGATAACGATGCAACCGTGCAGTTGATTCACATCGACGGTGATATCGACCTTCGCACGGCATTCTTCGCTGACGGCCACGAAGCCGTCACCGGAGGAGGCACCGATACCGTCACCGTAAGCGGCGTGGCTCTGGAAGAGGGCCGTCTGGCAGATGATCTCTTCATAGCGTTCGGCCAGGATACTACGGACCGTCACCAGCAGTTCAAACTGAAGATTGTCTCGCTTGAAAAAGAGTACGACATAACGCTCCCCAAGCGTTCATTCCTCAATGGCAAACTGTATGTGGTTCAGACGGCTCTAGAGCCGATCCCCGGACCGTATATCGTGTTTGCCGATACGCTGGTAAGAGATATTTGCCTCGCTGCAGGATGGGATACCGACAATGACGGTCACATCCAGAAAGAAGAGGCAGAGGCAGTTACCGAAGTGCTGTTCAAGCAGGTGTTTATGGGCTCCAAGATCGAGAGTTTCGACGAGTTCAAGTATTTCACCGGCATTTCGACGCTTCCCGGACGTGCATTCAGCAACTGCAGCACGCTGGTCAGCATTTCCCTGCCTGAGAGCCTCGAGAAAATAGATTATCAGGCTTTTGCTTCGTGCGCTTCGCTGCAGTCCATAATCCTGCCGCCCGCATTGGAATCCACCGGTTCGGCGGCATTTGCAGGCTGCAAATCCCTCACGAACCTGACCGTCCGCAGCAAGTCATTCACCCCCGGAGAGGCCGCATTTGCGGATTGCCCCGCGCTCGTAAACCTGAAGACCAACGATACTTCCATCAAACTGCTCGATCATTACTTCCTGATCGACAAGGGCGGCAAGGTGACGGTCAACAGTTTTATGTCCGATTCGGTCACGCTCACCATTCCCGACGGTATCACGGACATCGGGTTCGATGCCTTCAACCGTGCCAAGTCGCTCAAGAGAGTGGTGTTCCCCGCAACTATCGCATCTTTCGGCCGTTACGCGTTCAACGGCGCCAAGAGCCTTGATACCCTCAAGTTCCTGGGCCGCACCGTACCGAAGATCGACGATACTTCATTCCCCGAGCCGCATCCTGCACTGATTTATGTGCCGTTCGGGACAAAAGAGGCATACTCTGCAGTATTCAGCTGGAGCGATTCGCATATCCTGCATCAGGCTCTCCTGCCCGTAGGCCAGGCGTTCAATTCGGCACTCAAGAAGCAGGCTGATCCTTCGGCGCTCGCATCCACTATGGATAAGCATATCCGTCGTATAGTGATGCGTACTGACGATTTCTCGACTGACGGAACAGTTGTTTCGCTTGACGGATCGGAGATTCCCGTATATGCTACATTCGATGCCGAGAGCGGCGTGCTGACGCTTACCACTCCAGCATCTGAAATGTGCACGGGCCAGGACGCTTCGCAGATGTTCGCATACTTCAACTGCCTGGAGGGCTTCGACGGCCTTACGGCGCTCAATACTTCCGAGGCCGTGACGATGGAGGCAATGTTCAACCAGTACGGAGCAGATTCGCTCAGCCAGGCGCTGACGGCCCTCGACCTGAGCGGCTTCAACACCGCGAAAGTGACCAACTTCCGCAGTATGTTCAATACCTGCCGCAAACTCGAGTCTCTCGACCTGAGTTCGTTCGATACCGGCAATGCGCTCAACTTCATAATGATGTTCGCCCGTTGCTTCGACCTCAAGTCGGTCAATCTGAGCAGTTTCAATACCTCCAAGGCCGCTTCGCTCTACTGTATGTTCTACCAGTGCGAGAGCCTGGAGTCGGTGGACCTGAGTTCCTTCAATACCGCGAACGTGACGGACATGTCCTATATGTTCTCCTATTGCAAGAGCCTTAAGTCCCTTGACCTGAGCAACTTCAATACTGCGAAGGTGACCACGATGGACAATATGTTCGCCCACAATTCATCCCGTACCTCCCTCAAGTTGGGTGAAGGATTCAATACTGCTTCGGTTACGACTATGCGCGGTATGTTCCAGTACAACAACAAGATGGAGTCGTTCTCGCACGCATTCGACCTCTCTTCGTGCACCAATCTGGCATACTTCTTTGCCGGCTGCTCGACACTTACGAGCGTCGATCTGACAGGATTCAACGCATCTAATGTCAAGACGATGGACTGTATGCTCTATCACGTGCCGATGCTGAATGAAATCAGGATGAACGGCAATTTCCGCGCGCCGGGAGCCACTACTGTGTGGATGTTCTGCAATGCGGACGACGTTGCGCCCGTCAGGACGTCTTCGGGTGTGAGTTCGCTCATCATCCGTTGCACGCAGGAAGTCGCCGACTGGCTCGTGCAGGGCGACCTGCGCTGGATCAACAGCGGTTATCGCGAGTGCACGCCGACAACGGTAGGTTTCCGCGACCTTGTTACTGGCGCGGACCTTCCGGTTACCTGGAGACCCGATTAGGGAATAGATTTACTTTACAGCGGCGAAATATCGGAGCGCAGGAGTTCCGTATATTCGTC
The DNA here is from genome assembly GCA_947307265.1 of uncultured Bacteroidales bacterium. Taxonomy (GTDB): domain Bacteria; phylum Bacteroidota; class Bacteroidia; order Bacteroidales; family UBA932; genus Cacconaster. The sequence goes on from CAMZIP010000002.1 coordinate 16,346, forward strand.
GATCTCCCGCATCCTGGCAGGGATTCGTATTCCCTGCGGGCAATGCGGCGTGCAATGTCCGCAGCCGATGCACTTGTCGGCCTGGCGGAGCCGGTCGATGCTGCGGTCATAACCCACGAGGAATTTGCGGCGGGCCTTTCGGTACTCCTTAGTGCCCTTTTCGCGGTTTACGGAGCCTTCATTTACACACTTGTTGTAATGTGCGAAAATGCCGGGGATATCAAGTCCGTAGGGGCAAGGCATACAGTACTGGCACGCGGTGCACATTATGATGGGGAAGGACTCGAATTCTTCGGCCACCTCGTTTTCAAGCCACGAGACTTCTTCGGGCGTGAGCGGTTTGAGCGGCGCGAAACTGTTCAGATTGTCCACGAGGTTTTCCATATAGGTCATACCGCTCAGCACCGTCATCACGTTGGGATAGGTGCCGCAGTAGCGGAATGCCCACGAAGCGACGCTGCGCGAAGGTTCGCGGGTCAGCATTTCGGTCGTCAGGTGGTCGTTGAGGCTGGCCAGCTGGCCTCCGAGCAGGGGTTCCATTATCACCACGGGAATGCCGAGTTCGGTCAGGCGCTCATACATATATGAAGCATCTGACTGCGGACGGGGTTTTTGCTGTCGCTGTGATGCTTCCAGTCCACGTAGTTCATCTGTATCTGAACGAAGTCCCAGTGCACTTTTTCGTGATAGGAGAGGAAGTAGTCGAATCCGTCGTCCTGTCCGTGGAACGAGAATCCCAGGTGGCGTATGCGGCCGGCCTCGCGCTCTTTCATCAGGAAGTCCAGCATTCCGTTTTCGATGAAACGCTTGTCAAATACCTCCTGCGCGGTCAGGTCGCGTCGCGTTCCGCCGATGGTATGCAGCAGGTAGTAGTCGATATAATCGACCTTGAGGCGCTTGAAGGACTGATGATACATTTCCAGCGCGGCCTTGCGAGAATAGTCGTTCGTATTGGTCATCTTGGTCGCGATGAAATACGAATTGCGCGGGTGGCGCTGCAGTGCGGTGGCGGTGGCTTCCTCGGAACGGCCCTGGAGGTAGCGCGGAGCAGTGTCGAAATAGTTGACTCCGTGAGCCAGTGCGTAATCCACGAGTTGATTGACGGCCTCCTGGTCGATAATATCCTCGCCATTTTCATTCTTTGTCATCGGCCAGCGCATACAGCCGTAGCCGAGCAGCGAGACGCGGTCTCCCTTGCCGGAGGAGCGGTAGGTCATCTCACCCTGCTCCCCGTCTTCTTCGGAAAAAGGATTTTTGGCGCCTAATGTGGTTGCAGCTGCGAATGTTGCGGCGCTGCCGCCCAGAGTCTTCAGAAACTGGCGGCGGTTTATGTTGTGCAGTAACTTTTCCATACTTGTAGTTTCTTAGATCTGGTTGTGAATGAGGTGTCCTTCTACGTATATTGCAGGATACGGCCTTGCGGGGCAATGATATTCGCAGGAACCGCAACCGATGCAGAGTTCGGTATTGACTGCCGGAATCTTCTGATCCTTCGGTCCGTCAACCATCGTAATCGCTCCGGTAGGGCAGTGGCGCGAGCAGTTGCCGCAGGGCTGTCCTTCGCTTCCGGGCAGGCAGTTGTCGAGTATCACAACTGCGTGTCCGATGCGGATGGAAGTCTTTTCTTCGGGAGTTATTGGCTTAATCGCACCTGCGGGGCAGACCTGCGAGCAGCGGTTGCAACTGGTGCGGCAGAATCCCTTCTCGAAGTTCATCTCAGGCTGCATCAGCGTTTCGAGCGAAGTCGAGGGAGAGAGTACTCCGAACGGGCATTCGGTAACGCAGAGCTGGCAGGCCACGCAGTTCTTGCTGAAATGCTTGAGGCTCTGTGCGCCTGCAGGCTTGAGCGGCACTTCGCGGTGAGGTTTCTTTTTCTCCTCGATAGCAGCAAGTCCGCCGTCGGCGTCCTTCTTCTGTGCGTTGAGCGTTACCGCTCCGGCTGCCAATACGGCTCCGGTAATGAATGCGCGGCGGCCGCCGTTGACCGAAGTATCTGCTTCAGGCTTGCTTTCGGTCGGTTCCGTCTTGGTCTTGCAGCTCTTGCAGGGGGCCTTGGCTATGGTGATGGCTCCGTGCGTGCAGTTCTCGAGGCAGTCCATACACATCACGCAGCGGCTGTAGTCGATGCTGTGCTCCTTCGGATTGATGCAGGAGGCCTTGCAGCCGCGTGCGCAGATACCGCACGAGATGCACTTGGAGTTATTGATTACAGGTTTGAAAATAGCGAAACGCGAAATCAGGCCGAGCACCGTGCCGACGGGGCAGACGGTGTTGCACCAGAGGCGTCCGCCGATTCGCGCGAAAGCGAAAATCACGACGAAACTGACGGCTGCCACGATGAATGTCGGCAGGCTGCGGACGGCCACCTGAACGGGGTAGAACGTCACGCTGCCGTTATGCTCTGAAATGGAAGCCAGGATGTTGTTGCACCAGCCGTAGAGGGGCGCGAACAGTTCGGTCATCATACGGCCGAATGCGCCGTAGGGGGCTATGAGTGCGGCAATTGACGTGCATCCGAGGATGATCAGCAGTACGAAAACGCCCAGAATGCCGTAACGCAGCCAGGGGAGTTCCTTTTTATAGGAGAAACGGTTGCGGTGTTTGCGGCTGCCGGGTGCGGATATTATGTCCTGCATAATGCCCAGGGGGCAAATTACGGAGCAATAGACGCGGCCGAATAAGAGGGTGACCAACACGAGGGCTACGATAACCAGAACGTTGAGGGCCAGAACGGCCTCCAGGGCCTGTATGCTGGCAAGGAAACTCAACTTCGGCGACCATACTCCGGTGAAGTCCAGGAACAGCAGGCTGAGGCAGATAAATACCACTGCTGCCACTACAATGCGGATTTTTCTGAGCATTTTGCGGGGGGATTAAACGGTTGTGATTCACACAAATTTACAATTATTTGATTTTTATTGCAAAATTTTTCATATCTTTGAGTTTACTAAACTTTGGCTAAGTGTGTGTCATTGAGGACATTAATATATTTAAACATTATAAAAGATGAAGAAAATCAGCAAATTGTTGGCAGCCGTCACACTCGGACTCGTTGCAACATTCACTGCCGTTGCTAATCCTTTTAAGATTTGTAATGACAATGTAGAGATGAAGATCGTCAGCCTCGTTCCCTCGACTGACGGTAAGTGCCTCCTCGTCGATTATCAGTTCACGGTCAATCCCGCGGCTGTAGAAGAGTGCGGTACACTGCTGCTTACTCCTGTTATCAAGAAGGACCCCAACAAGCACCTCATCGAGGTCATCGCAGTCAACGCTCCCGGCCGTACCGGTCTTGAAAAGTGGCTCGAGAAGAAGATCTATGGTGTTTGCGATCCCAACTACGTTCGCGTTTTCACCATTAAGGAAGGCGAGAACCTGGTTATCAAGACCCAGAGGCATATCCCTTACGAGGAGTGGATGGACGGTGCACGCCTGATGGTTACTTCCCAGAAGGCTACCTACTCCCCCAACTGCATCGAGGGTTGCCCGGGCGAGGAAGACATCTGCGACGTTCCTTTCTATGAGGAGCCCCTCCAGATCAATCCTGAGTTCGTCGAGGTCAAGCCTGACATCGAGACCGGTGACGTTCACAAACTCCAGACCCGCCTCTACTATCCGGTCAACGTTACCCGCAGCGTAGAGAGCTATATGGAGAACAAGGAGGCCCTCAAGATTATGACTACCATCGACGAAGGTAACTTCGAGGTTCTCGAGGTTGCAGTCGAGGGTTGGGCATCTCCTGAATCCCCCGTTACCTACAACCAGGGTCTTGCTGACAAGCGTGCCGCTACCGTCAAGAATATCATTTCCAAGAAGTACGGTTTCGGTGACGATGTCTTCCAGACCGTCGGTCTCGGTGAGTACTGGGCAAATGCAGAAGAGTTCATCAACAGTACCGATGTCAAGGTCGTTGCTGACAACCGCGAGGCTCTCCTCGACGCACTCAAGATCGAAGATCTCGATGCACGTGAGGCTGCTATCCGCAAGGTTGCAGGCGGCAAGGCTTACAAGGCAATCTTCGACAACACCTATCCTCGCAGCCGTTTCGCTGACTGTGTGATCTCCTACAAGATGCGCAGTTATGCAGTCGAGGACATCCTGGCTCTCTACAATGTCGATCCGATGAACATCGGTCCTGCAGAGTACGCTATCCTGGTTGCAAACGGTGCAGGTGACGAGATTCTGAACCAGGGTCTCGAGCTCTATCCGGACAGCGAGGCACTCAACGCATTTGCTGCTGAGCGCGCACTTGCTGACTTCAACGTAGCAAAGGCTATCGAGCACTACAAGAAGGCCGGCTCCACCGAAGAGGTTATGAACAACCTCGGTGCTTGCTACCTCCTCGTCGGTGACGCAGACGCTGCTGAGGCTTGCTTCGCAAAGGCCGGCAACTTGCCTGCTCTCGAGAAGAACTACGAGGAACTCGACAAGGTCCGCATCAACAACAAGTACTTCCCCAAATAGTTATTTGAGGACCCAAGGACATTTTGAAGACCGGTCACAACAGGCCGGTCTTCATTTGCCCGGGTGGTGAAATCGGTAGACACGCGGGACTTAAAATCCCGTGGCCAGGAATGGCTGTACGGGTTCGATTCCCGTCCCGGGCACCTCTTTACCTAGAATTATCTTTCAGCCTTTAGACGTCCGGCGTCCTCCCAATCGAGGACGCTGATCGTAATTTCAGCAGGTGAGATATTGACCTGAAGGTGGATGTCCGGAAGCCAGGCCGCGTCAAAGTCGTATCCTGCACGTTCCAGATACCAGCCCATCGGGACCGTAATGCCCTCGGTGGAGCCTTTCCATCCAGTCACCTTCAGGATGATACCTGCATCCAACTGCCTCGGCATACGGAATGTCAGTTCTCCGTCGCGGGACCTTTCCTTCAGGTCGCATTCGAATGCCCCTTCGAGGGGTTCCATTTTCTCCGCGTCAAACCCCGCAACCGTTCCGACTGCCTTGAAGAAGAGGTCCTCAGGCGCTGCACCGCCGATGGCCTTTCCTTCCGTATCGGTTGTAATCACCGAGATATAGACCGTAGAGAATTGCTTATAGAGATCCAACTCTACGCGGGCCTCCTCGCCCCGCGTATCCACTACTGCACGGCACGCGTAGAGGGAATCCGCCTGTTGTCCGGTTTCGATATAGGCCTTTCCTCCCGTTATGCGCTTCGGACCGGGCAGAAGAGTACCGATAACCTGCACTCCGCTCCGCGGAACGGTCTTTTCCAGAAGTGACGGGCAGGAAGAGAGCATATACGTCTCTGCTGAAAGGTACTTGCCTTCACAGATGCAGTCTATGCTGAGCATTCCATTTGTCATATCGCGGAAGTTCTCGCCGCTGAGTATGTTTTGCAAATCCACCTGCAGGATGCACGGACACTCAGTCCTGTCTTCCTTGACGGAGCAGGCCGCTGCGGCTGCGAGGAGTGCCAAAACGGGCAGAAAGGCCTTGTTTTTCATCTTTGTATGCTTAAATGTTTTCTACGATATCATCGTCATTATCCCATTTCGAAATGCCGATAGTAAGTTCTGCCGAGCCCTTCAATACCGGGACGTCAGGATCATTGGAACCGACTCCGCAGATGTTCAGATAGACGTCATAAGCCTGGTTGGGCTGCAGGTCGGGCATAGTGACCGGATAGAAATACTGCTGTCCGCCGATGGTCGCAGCAAGCACGAGTCGTGTCTGGCGCGGGATATAAGTCTGCATAAAGCCTGTCGTATCGCTTTCGGTCGGGTTGGGGTAGCAGAAGAATGTCAGGGCCTGGCGGTTGTAGTTCCTCTGGGTGAGGGTTTTGGTTCCGGTATAAGCCCCGAATGTGACCTTGGGTCCGCTTGCAAGGTAGTTTTCACCGTCGATGATATGAGTCGATTCCTGCGGAGTCTCGTCGGCGCGTCCCATCTTGTTGTACCACGATGTATCGATGGCTTGGCCTCCCAGCGTGCGTCGGCTAGAAACGTTGACAAGCATCGCATAGTCAAGCGTGATGTCGCCCAGACCGGGTGAGAGGTTATTGTAGATTTCCTTGAGCGTGATCTTGGAGCAGATGTGCGAAAGTTCAACCTCGCATTCGTTGTTGACGCCCGGCAGGATGTTGACCTCATCCGAACCGATCATACAGAAGCCGAAATAACCCATATGGTAGGAGGCAAGGTCGGCCTCATAAGCCAGAATGTCGTCAATCGTCTTTGCCATACCGATATTGGGACCGTTGGCCACAACCCAGAGCGTTCTGTGTCCGGCCTTGATGTCCATCGTGAATTCGGAAGTAGAACTGGGATAGAAGATGCCGTATTTCTCGACGGTTCCGTCATCGAACAGGGAGATAACCTCCAGTTTCTTGATGTCGGTTTCGGTGCTCGTCTTGTTGACGCTCTTGGTTTCCAGGTTGTCGTTACGGATTTTGATCGAGACTGTCCCGTAACCTTCCGGGAGTTGGTTGATCTCAGTCTTGTTGCAGGAGCAGAGAGTCGCTGCGGCCACGGCGATAATGCCGGCAAAAAACAGTTTTTTCATTGATGTTTGGTATAAAAAGTTAATAATAAGGGTGTCAGGATTATTGTCCGTACCGTCGTATCATCTGCGATATCTCCGGATCCAGATTACCTCGGTGGACGTATGCCGGATCTTCCCGGCAGGCTTCCCGGTAACATTCCATCGCCTTTAGTTCATCTCCGTTTCTGGAGTATAGCAGGGCGAGCATATAATTGACACGGGCGGTCCGCTCCATTGTCTCAAGCAGTTCGAGGGCCGAACGGTCTCTTCCTGCGGCACAGTACGCCACGGCTGTATTGTAGTCGCCGTATGGTCTCAGAATTGAGGCTGCGCGCGGGTAGTCGCGTTCTTTGAGGGCCATCAATCCGCTGCGGTACACTGTGTCCGGCACGGTGGTCTGGATTGTGTCCTGGACCATTCCCCTGCGGTGCAGGTGGAAATCGAACCGGACCGTTCGAAGGCGCGGATAGAGTTCCTGCCGGATATAGGCGTAACTGCGGTTATGCTTCATCTGAGACTCGCGCAAATCCTCGTTTGCCGCTCCGGCGCAGGCGAAATATGCCGCCCGGTCAATCTCCGAAAGCGAGGAGTCGAAGCGGACGAGACTGTCCAGAACCGTCCAGTTTTCGGCTAAAATGCGAACGCTGAACGGAATCTCGTCCGCAGAACGACTCTTTTCGGGTATGCTGTCCGCATCTGCCAGGCCTATCATCAGTGGAGCCTCTCGGCGAATGCTGTCGGCCCACCGGCGCATCTGGCTTCCGAAGTAGCGGCAGACGCTTTCTCCGCGCTTGCGGGACAGTAGCGCATTGTAGGTGCTGGCCCCTTCCGGGGAAGCCGAGGCAGTGACCAAAATGGAGTCGATTTCCAGTTCTCGGCTCTCGAGCAACTGTCTCAGGTTTTGGCTTATGCGTATCAGTTCGACCTGATTGCCGGCTACTTCGGGGCGCAGATCGTGTCTTCCGGACTCGAATGCCAGGGTATAAGTGGCCCCGATGCATATCTGACGGCCGATTATCTGCGTCAGGTAGCGTTCCCGCTCTTCTGCCAGCGTGCTCAGCGAGGAGACGTAGAAGGTCAGCGGCTCCGCTGCAGGGATGCGGTAACATTCCTTTTCCTGCTCGTACAACGCGCCTTCGAGCGTAACGCCGACTTTGCGCAGCGTAGGACTGGTGTCAAGCGTCAGCGAATAGTCGTAACTGAAACTGTCAGTGTGCCGGATAACCGTGTCCAGCCGCAATCCCTCGCTTCGGATGGGTACTTTCACGAGCCGGGCGAATACCTTGTCGCGGTTTTCGATCCGGTGACGGTTGTAGCGGATTATCCATTCGTTGGTATAATGCTTCAGGGCTTCTTCGCCCGTTACGCCGAAGGCGGATGCAAACTTTTCGTCGGAGACGTATGTAGAATCGTTGCGGAGTGCGTACAGTTCGGGGATATTGCGGCTGATAAAGCGGTCAAGTTGGTGCCGGAGCACGAAGTAGAGCGAGTCCTGGGCAAGTGAGCGCAGGTAGCGTTCGTACTGCTGGTAGCCGCGCAACTGGGTCTTGCGGTATTCCTGTCCCGTGATGTAAATCTCTTCGAGTGGAACGTTCCCGTCCGGAAGAACCAATACCGGCGAGAAACGGAGTTGCCAGCGGCTGTCCAGCAGGTCTGAGGGCACATTTATACGGAATGCGATATTGATCTTGCCGAAACGCTCTGCCACGTGCCGGAACCGGGCCGTAACGGTCGCGGCCTGGATGACGTCGCTTGCGATCATCTCTCCGCTGGCTTCGTCCCGCACGGCATTCATTACGAGCACGCTTCCTCCGTCGAAATCCCGTGTCACGAGCGTGTCGCTGTCGGTCGCAATCGTCTCTGCCGCTATTTCGGCAGGGTCGCGGCGGGCCGGTGCGGCTGTCTCGGGCAGTACCAGTTCTGCGGTGGTCTGTTTCTGCGTCAACTGCGTCAGCCGGGAAGGCGTGCAGGTGGCTGCGAGAATCGCCAGAAGCGTTATGATAATCAGTTTGCGCATTGTTTAGAAGATGTAAACGATTGATGCCTGGATTTCGTGAGGCTCGATAAATCCGCCTATTCCGCGTTCTATGACGCGTCCGCAATGCGGGCAGGAATACTTGGTAAAACTCCGTCCTCCGCCCCACAGTCCTGCTCCCAGGTCAAGGTTGAAATGCTTGCCCAGCATCCAGGCATACCCGGCCGAGAGGCCCGCTCCGTATGCGTCGCCTTCTTCCGCCCACGTCATACGGGCGGTGTGTCGGCTGTATTCTTCGTAGCGGGCCTTCAGGCCGAGCCACCATCCTGAATGTGCATTCCAGGCCCAGTAACGGACTCCGGCAGATGCTCCGCGGCACTTATTGTAACGCGGATCCTCCTGTGCGGTGTTCTCCCACGGGTTGTAACGGCCGGAGGCATTTAGTGAGAAATGCCGGTCGAAGGCCCAGGAGATTTCCGTGTTGACTGTCCCTGTTGCACAGTCCAGGACATTGGTGGATACCGAAAGTGTCTGTGAAGTAGCCGGGATTACTCCCAGGCATATAATGGCTATTGTTAAAGAGAGTGTTTTCATTATTGTTACGGTCTTATATACAGGAAACAGGTATCGCTTTTCGCGAAATCGGCAGTGCTTATGACTACGCAGGTTTCGCAGTGGTCGGGATCATATCCGTCACAGTAGATTATGAGGTTGTCCGCCATCAGCATAAACTCCAGTTGACAGTTGTCGAAGTCCGGGCCCTTGCTTACCAGGTAGTCGACATCACGCGGGAATACTTGCCAGAGGAGTGTTACAGAACAGAATTTGCTGAGATGAAACTCGCGGTTACTGAACCTCACGGACCTTTTATCGTTGACATATCCTCGAGATACCTTCCAGGATTCGGCCAGCCTGGCCGCCGAATCGCTCAGTTTGAGCGTCAACTGGTGCGCGGTGCCGCGTTCGATATTGAAATCAGTACAGTTGTCGCGGCCGAGGAAGCACCTGTATCTCAGGTCATAAATGTCGCACCAGTCTGAGCTGTAGTCGCCGGTTACTTCCAGATAGGTGCAGAGTTCTCCGCCACCGATGTTCTCCGGGACTTTGTTCCAGGGATTGCGGTTGTATGGCAGGAGCCGGCCCTGAAGGTTTTCCGGTACTATGCAGGAAACGGTGTCTCCCCGGTTGAGGAGTGCGGCTGCACCGGGATATTCGTAACCTATGGACGATACGCTGTCGGCTTTCCAACTGCCGAAAGCCGGGAGCCGTAGGGCGGCCTGTCGCAGAGTTACTCCTGTGACGGAAAAACTGCCTTTGAGCCCGGTGCGGTTGATGTTAAGGCGATAGTTGGAGAACATCGGGTTCATAGTGAGGGATGTCAGTTTAGTTCCCGGAATAATCTCCGCGTAGCCGCTCTGGGGATAGCGGTCAACGGATACGGCTCCTTCCGGCCATCGGTATGAAGAATTGAATGCTTCGTCAAGTGTTTGCGGCACCGGGATCGAATCGCCCCAGTCTGCAAAAGCCACGATGGTATAGGGCTGCCGCCGGTCCAGCCGGTCAAACGTATAATTGGCCGAACTGCCGCTGCCTTCGGCCACCAGATGCCCATAGCGGTTATATGCCATAATCCTGAAAGGACTTTTGAAAATGGGTTTAATAATTGCTTTTGTGGGCGTCGTGCCGTCATCTTCGCGCATAGGCGAGGTCTGCATCATTACAGTAAGGCTGTCGTCGCCCGCGCCCTGGCTTCCCATATCGGCGCAGCCGGTCGGCAATGTCAGGGTTGTGAGGAGTGCGGCACTCATCGCCGCCGTTTGGATTCGTTTCATCGTCTGAGGCGTTTGGGACGGCAAAAGTAATGCGGCCCAAAAGGGTTTGTAACGCCCCGAAAAAAGCGGTTTGAAGATTTGCCGATTAACGAGAAAAACTGCGCGAAAGCGGTTTTAAAGGCATTTTTTGAAGCGGAAAAACGGAACTCGCGAAGCGAAAAGCGAAAGAGTCAAAAATCCGGCATTATCCGATTCCGCAAATAATCCAAAACATTGAATAATTGCCGTTAAACTGCCTTGTCTGCCGAAATTTTGACAAATAATAAAATTGTAATATATTTGTGTTTTACAATAATAAACCCCGGACTCCGCGAGAGTCCCTACTAAAACACTAAACACTATGGAAGAAGTAGTAGAAAAAGTCAAGAAGATCATCGTCGACAAACTTGGTGTAGATCCTTCAGAAGTTACCGAGGATGCAAGTTTCACCAATGATCTCAGGGCAGATTCCCTTGATACCGTAGAGCTGATTATGGCTTTCGAGGAGGAATTCAAGATTGATATCCCCGACGAAGTTGCTGAGAAGATCTCGACGGTTAAGGATGCTATCGATTACATCCAGTCTGCTGTCAACGCTTAATCAGACTTTATTCCTGCTGGAACGAAATGGCACAGAGGCGCATAGTTATTACTGGTCTTGGCACTATCAATCCCCTCGGGGACAATATCGCTACGTTTTTTGACAACCTTGACAAAGGCGTGAGCGGTGCTTCGCCTATCACCATTTTCGATGCGACTCTCTTCAAGACACGGTTTGCCTGCCAGGTTCCGGATTTCGATCCCGCCAATTACGGGTTTGATCGCAAGGAGGCCCGCAAGACCGACCGGTTCGCCCTGTTTTCTTCGATAGCGGCGGACCAGGCGGTTGCGGACAGCGGTCTTGACCTGGAAAGCGAGGACCGAAACCGTATCGGCGCCATCGTGGCTTCCGGCGTGGGTGGACTTGAGACTATCTATCAGGAGATTCAGGCCTATGTTCCCGGAGAAACCCCTCGTTTCAGCCCGCTTCTCTGCCCCAAGATTATATCCAACATCGCCGCCGGCCTTATTTCCATAAAGTATGGCCTGCACGGTCCCGGTTTTTCAGTCGCGTCGGCCTGCGCATCCGCAGCCCACGCCTGCATAACCGCGGCGCTTTTCATCCGCAGCGGCGTTGCGGATATTATGATTGCAGGAGCATCGGAAGCACCCATCACTCCTCCCGGTATCGGAGGATTCAACTCTATGCACGCGCTCTCCGTCAACAATGACGAATATGCATCGGCTTCGCGTCCTTTCGACGCAACGCGCGACGGTTTCGTTCTTGGCGAGGGAGCCGGCATTATGGTGTTCGAAGAATATGAGCACGCTGTCCGCCGCGGCGCGAAGATTTACGCTGAGCTGGCAGGTTTCGGCCTTTCTTCGGACGGATACCACCTTACGGCACCCGAGCCGAACGGTACCTTTGCAGCGCTGTCGATGTCATCGGCGCTGAAGGATGCCGGGCTGACTCCTGCGGATGTCGATTATGTCAATGCCCACGGTACTTCCACGCGTCTGGGCGACGTCGCAGAACTCAATGCCATCAAGGCAGTTTTTGGCGATGCGGCATACAAGGCAAGCATCAGTTCCACCAAGTCGATGACCGGCCACCTGCTCGGTTCGGCAGGCGCCATCGAGGCTCTGGCGTGCATCCACGCTATCCGCGACGGTATCGTTCCGCCCACCATCAACTTTGCCAACGAGGATCCCGAGATCGATTATAAGCTCGACCTGACCCTCAACAAGGCACGCAGCCGCAAGGTCGGTGTTGCTTTGAGCAACAATTTCGGCTTCGGCGGACAGAATGCTACACTTGTTTTCAAAGCAATCTAATCAACACCCGAAAAGGGTGTTTTTTGTTACCCATACTATGAAGAAGATTTTATTATCCGCAATCCTGCTGTTTGCGACAGTCTATGGTTTTGCCTGCACCAACCTCATCGTCACCCGCGGCGCTTCCGCCGACGGCTCGGTGATGGTGACCGATGCGGCCGATTCTTTCACGCGTTACGGCTGCCTTGCGTTCATTCCGGCAGCAAACCACCGCAAAGGTGAGATGCGTCCCGTAATCCAGTGGGGCAGTGACTCCAAGGGCGCTTTCCGTCTTAACGGATATGTCGCAGAGGTGCCGCATACCTACAATGTAGTAGGCAATATGAACGAGCATCAGGTCGTAGTGGGCGAGACCACCTGGAACGGCGTAGATATCGAGCACGACGAGGCTGACATCGTGGATTACGGCTCGGCTATGTGGATTGCCATCCAGCGCAGCCGCACCGCCCGCGAAGCCATCGAGACCATAGCACGCATTACGGATGAATACGGCTACAGTTCGACCGGCGAGTCCATTTCGGTCGCAGACCCCAACGAGGCCTGGATTATGGAAGTTTTTCCGCGCAAGCCTAAATACGTGGACGGAGTAAATGTCAACAAGGGTCTGGTCTATGTGGCTATCCGCATTCCTGACGGCCATATCTGCGCTCACGCAAACTGCGCCCGTATCACCACCTTCCCCAAGGACGATCCCGAAAACTGCCTCTATTCGCCGGATGTGGTGCAGAATGCCCGCGACCTCGGCCTCTACGAAGGCAGCGACGAGGATTTCAGTTTCACGGATGCATATTGCCCGCTGACTTATTCGATGCTCAGGGCCTGCGAACTCCGCGTCTGGAGTTTCTTCAACCGTTTCGGCGCAGTCGATATGAACCAGTATCTCGATTTCGTGACGGCTGAGAATCCGAAGCACCGTATGCCGCTTTCGGTGCCTGCGAAGCAGAAGATTTCTGTCCTGGAACTCGCTGATATGATGCGTGACCACTACGAAGGCACTCCGTTCGATATGCGCGAAGGTATTGCTGCAGGTCCTTCTTCCATCCCTTACCGCTGGCGCGAGGCCAATTTCGAGGTTGACAGCGTCAAATACCGCCACGAGCGCCCGATAGCAGTGCAGCAGACCGGTTTCTGGTTCGTCAGTCAGAGCCGCGGTTGGCTGCCTGACGAGGTCGGCGGCCTGCTCTGGTTTGCAGTGGACGATGCCGGCACGGCTCCGCTGACTCCGGTTTATACCTGCTCGACGAAAATTTCGCAGCACTATGCATTCGGCAACGGCAGTATGGTCGAATATTCACCGACCTCAATGTTCTGGATGGTCAACCGTGTCGCCCATTTCGCTTATTACCGCTATGATCCGGTGGGTCTCGAGGTCCGCGACGTGATTAACAAGCACGAGGCCGATATGGTCGAGAAAGTGGCTGAAATGGACCGCGAGGCAGTTGCTCTCTGCGCGACCTCGCCCAAGAAGGCTGTCAAGAAACTGACGGAATTCTCCGTAAATGAGGCAGATGCCCTCTTCGAAGAATGGGACAAACTCGACAAATACCTGCTTATCAAATATATGGACGGCGCTACGAAGCGCCAGTTGCCTGACGGCTCGTTCGAAACTCATTCGCACTCCAACTGGGTGCCCCTCTCGCCCAAGTCAGGTAACTCGACAGAGGTTTACCGTCGCGCCATTATCAACGAGACGGGAGATTTCTTCGCCGTAAAGAAGGTAAAATAAACTTTCCGCAGCTTACCGCAGCACCGTGTAGGTGATGTGGAGTTTCGGATGACGCAGCGCCCGGGTGCCGTTGAAATGGCCCTGGGCGTAGTTTTTCGTATCCGCGTAATAATAAGTGGTGCTGCTTTCGGTCGGGTCGTATCCGTAATAATAGTAGTAATAATACGAATAGTAACTCGACGATGCGGACGAGGTCGTAGTCGTGTACGAAGTCGTAGGCATCATATAGATATCGTAATCTCTGGGCACTTCATCCACTTCCTTGCGGATCAGATTCTGCAGGTAGAGAGCCACGTCGGGACGATAGAGACTCAGGCTGCGGTTGATGCTGCCGTTATTGTAGGAAGAGTTGTATATCTCCGAGATAGGAGTATAGACGGTATATCCTGAACCGGATGCGCGCAGATGCGGGTACAGGTTCTCTGGATAGTGCTTCAGTTGATCCGGGTCGCCCAAATAATCAAACGGGAATTCCATCGTCGCGTGCGTGATCAGCACGTTTTCGTGGTTGAGGCCGTCGCGCTGCAGCCAAATGTCAAGTGCCTGGCGCAGACGCGTGCCGTTGATATACGGCTTGATGCCGTTATAACCCTGGTAGAGCAGGACATCGGTAGCCTCTGTGCATTCGTCTTCCTTCCTTCCGGCCTCGATCGAGAGCACGCTGGTGCTCGAACCGAGCACAAAATAGACCGTGGTGTCGCGGCGTATGCCGGCATCGTTGGTGGAAGTGAACATCATCGTCACGTAGCTGCCGCTCATATCGAAACTGTTGATACGCCCACCGACACGGCCTTCTTCCTGCCTGTCGCAGGTGATGTAGATGCCGTGGAACTTCTCGAGGAACAGCTCGGTGCTGTCCAGCGCTGCATTGTCTATATCAAACAACTGCTTGCCGAATGCCTCGGTAAAGCGCAGAATCGTGGTATCGCCCATAAAGAGGCAGGTGCCCGAATTGATCAGTTCTGTACCGTAATCCGAAGGCTTGATGGAGCAGCAATACATATCCGTGCTGTCCATCTGGCGGTTGAGTTGATATACGTAGAAGTTCTGCGGTATATGCTTCTGGTCGTCTTCCATCGTGTATGTCGATGAGGGAGCCAACTGCACGTACATCGACTTGAAGACGGGATTGACACCCCAGCGGATGGAATCATAGAGCGGGGTTATGGTCATAGCGGTGCCGATATGTACGCCGCCGAACTCTTCGGTGTACAGGGAGCCTACGACGGCCGAGTATGACATCGAGGTCTGGAGGCTGTCAGCCAGCTTGAGACCTACGGGGATGTCGATATCTACGGTATGAATCAGGATATCTTCTTCGTTCGGGACGTACTGTCCGCCGAGAGAGTAATCAGTATATACGCAGCCACCTGCGAGCAATCCAAGTCCGGCGATGAGGATGGCGGCTATATAGTTTCTAACGTGCATTTGTCGCGAGAATCTTGTCGTAAAACTCATTGTAAGCGTTGATGTAAGCTGTATCTCCCACGGCAGCGGGTACATAGGGAAGGACGGGGACGGTGCGGCCTGCAACAGCCTCTGCAAGTGCAGGATCGAGCGCCTTTTCGCCTTCGATGATGCCGTCGGCATACTGGATTGCCATCTTGGCAAGATTGATGCCATCAGCCTTCTCGAGGAGTGCTACATCTTTCTTTTTGATATTTCCGCCGATGATTTTGTTCTTCAGCTCGGGATTGAACTCCATCGCAAGGTTGTCGTTGTAGAGCGACAGGACGACTTTGGTGTCTTCGAACAGCGGATCGGTATGGTACAGTTTCTTGAGGAAGAGCGGAAGCGGGTGGGACATCCAGCCGATGCAGTGGATCAGATCGGGTTTCCAGCGCAGTTTCTTAACGGTCTCGAGGATGCCGCGGACGAAAAATACGGCGCGTTCGCCGTTGTCTGCGAAGTACTTGCCGTCAGCGTCGGTAAATGTTGCCCGGCGCTGGAAGAAGTCCTCATTGTCAATGAAATAGACCTGCATTCGCGCATTCGCGACCGAAGCGACCTTTATAACCAGAGGAAGATCGACTCCACCCAGGACGATATTCATACCCGAGAGGCGGATTACTTCGTGAAGCTGGTTGCGGCGTTCGTTGATGCACCCGTAGCGGGGCATAAATGCGCGGATTTCGCGTCCGCACTCCTGGATACCCTGGGGCAGATAACGGCCGATGGTCGATATCGTACTTTCGGGCAGGTAGGGCGTAATTTCCGAATTGACAAAGAGAATGCGCTTGAGCTGTTCCATAAGAGCAATAGTACCGATAAGTTCCTACAAAGATAATAAAAATTTGATTACCTTTGGCATCGGTAACCGTTATGTCTAAAAAAGAGAAGAATATAATCCGTCGCAGGCTCGTCCGTTCGTACGTCGCATCGGTCGTCAGCATAGCTCTCGTGCTTACTCTCGCGGGTGCAATAGCCCTGTTCTGGGCTGCCGCCGGCGGGGTTGCGTCGTATTTCAAGGAGAATATGACGGTCTCGGTTATCTTCCGCGCCGAAGTTGAGGAAGATGCAGCCCGGGCATATACCGGGAAACTGGCTGCGCGGCCGGATGTCAAGGAGGCGAGGTTCGTTTCCCGCGAAGAGGGTGAAAATGAACTCAAGCAACTCCTGGGCGAGGATTTCCTCTCTGTTTTCGAGACTACTCCGGTGCCGCTTTCGGCGGATATCCATCTGTCGAGCGATGTCGTCAGCAGCGAGTCGCTGGCAGCATTGCGCACCGAACTTGAGAAGGATTCGATAGTGGGCGAAGTCTCCTATCAGGAGTCGCTCGTCGAGGCGCTCAACTCCAACCTGACACGGATTTCGATAATACTTTCGGCAGTTGTCGTGGCGCTGCTGATTATCTCTTCTGCGCTGATTACCAATACGGTCCGGCTCAACCTGCACGCGCGTCGCTTCACCATTCTCACGATGCGTCAGGTTGGTGCGCGGGATTCGTTCATTCGCCGTCCGTTTATGCGTCAGGCAATGCTGCAGGGTGCCGTGGCGGGACTTATAGCGGCAGTGGTGCTTATGGTGGGCATCCTGTATATCAAGAACGGCCATCCGATGGTCTATGCGATGCTTACGCCCGAGCGGATGCTGCCGGTGCTTGCGCTGCTCATTCCTACGGGAATGCTGGTATGTTATATTTCGGCCTTCCGGGTGGTGACGCGCATCATCCACGCCGATAAAGATGATTTTTATTATTAATCAAACAGATATGAGCAATTTTTCACTTCCTTCGAAGAACGTCCGTTTTATCCTCATCGGCCTTCTGGTGATGGTGGCAGGCTATATTCTTATGATTGGACCTGCACAGACTGATCCCAACGTCTTCAACGAGTCGATGTTTGATTTCAGGCGGATCGTCGCTTCGCCCGTGCTGGTCGTGCTCGGAATAGTGATTATCATAGTTTCCATTATGCGCACTCCGCGCAACGAGGGGGAGGACTAGTCGATGAGTTGGTTTGAAGCCGTAATTCTCGGTCTGGTTCAGGGCCTTACTGAGTTCCTTCCGGTCAGCAGCAGCGGCCACCTGACCATCGCGAAGCAGTTGTTCGGCATCGAGACCGGCGACCTGACATTCGAGATTGTGGTCCACGCCGCGACGGTGCTTGCGACTATCGTGGTCTTCCGCAAGGAGATTCTCAACCTGCTGCAGGACCTCTTCAAGTTTCGCTGGAACGGCGGTACGCGTTATTTCGCAATGATCTGCGTATCAATGATTCCGGTCCTTGTCGTGGGTCTTTTCCTGAAAGATAAAGTGGAGGCCGTCTTCGGAAGCGGCCTTGCAGTCGTCGGCGCCTGCCTGCTCGTGACAGCGGGCCTGCTGATGCTCAGCGAGATACTTGCCGCACGCGCCAAGAAGGAAGGCGAGATGAATTTCAAGACTGCCGCGTGGATGGGTGTCGCACAGGCCGTGGCGGTCCTGCCGGGACTTTCCCGTTCGGGCAGTACTATTGCAACCGGTCTGATGTGCGGTACCAAGCGCTCAGAAGTGGCTCAGTTCTCGTTCCTGATGGTGCTCGTACCGATTCTCGGAGAAGCTTTCCTGGATCTCGTAGGCGGTGAAATGACTGCCAGTTCAGGTATCGGCACGATGCCGCTGATACTCGGTTTCCTGGCGGCATTCGTTTCGGGCGTTTTCGCCTGCAGGGTGATGGTCGCCCTTGTCCGCCGCGCGAAACTGAAGTGGTTTGCAATCTATTGCTGCATAGTCGGCCTGGCCTGCCTGATCAGCCAGCTGTTCTAAATGGAGATTGCCGGCGGCAAATATTATTTCGTAGCGGATGTGCATCTCGGGGCCGGTCCTGACGCCGCCCTGAGGGAGCGTCTGTTCGTGGACTATCTCCATAATCTGCCGGAAGATACGGAGGCTCTGTACATTCTCGGCGATATGTTCGATTTCTGGGCAGAATACCGCGATGTGGCTCCGCGTGGCTTCGTGCGCGTGCTCGGCGCGCTGGCGGCTCTTTCCGACCGCGGAGTGAAACTGGTCTTTTATCCCGGCAATCACGACTGGTGGCTGAAAGGTTATCTGGAGAGCGAACTCGGAATGCGCGTGGTCTGCGCCCGCTATGCCGTGGAGGAAATCGGAGGCTTGAAAGTCTGCATCGGCCACGGTGACGGAGTGGGAGAGCGCAGTTCGCACGAGCGACTGATGTACAAGATGTTCCGCTCGCGCATTCTGATTGCGCTGCTGCGTTCGCTGCACCCTCGCTGGGTGTTCGGATTTGCGAAGCGCTGGTCTTCTTCAAGCCGCCGTCATCACGATACTAATCCCTGGTACGGTGAATCGCCGGTCGTCGGCTTCGCACGCGAATACGCGCGTGACCATAAGGTAGATGCGTTCGTTTTCGGCCACGATCACGTGGAGGGGAAAGTGCTGCTGGAGGACGGTACGCCAGTCTATTTGCTCGGTGATTGGGCGAAATCCCAGTCCGGCTTGAATTTCTCCGGGAAATAGAGTTTCGGCCTTGCCTTGCCGAAAATAGTATAGTAGAGCCGGTCGAACAGCCCTGCGTTCCATACCGTAACCAGTTCTTCAAGGTCCTTGTCTTCGCCGAAACGGTCGTATGGCTGCTTCAGGTTGCCTTTGTAGAGTTTTGCGACGCCCTGCCAGAATGCGGCCGTAGGGCCGTCGAGGTAGCGCTTTAGAATATAATACGGCGTCTGGCCGACCTCGCGGTCGATGAGTCGGATCATCATAAGTCCCTGCTGCAGCGTAAGTCCGCGGAAGATCGGCTCGAATTCGCGCAGCAGTTCGTTTTTCAGGTTTGACAGGTAGCGGTCCTGCTGGCGGCGGGTGTAATTGTCCGCGATGAACAGGCTGTCGGTTTCCTTGATGGTCTTGGCGATGCACAGCGCGTAAGGATAAGCCTTGCTGAAATTATGTACGCGCATATAATATTTGCGCCATTCGCGCTGGCTGGTCTTCTTGTTCGGCTTGACTACGGCGGGCCGGATGTTGTCCAGGAAGATGGTGTCGCCCTGATGTATGACGTACGGCAGAACTGCAGGCTCGCTCTTGGTCTTCTGCCCGTGGCAGGGGACCGCGATCAGCGCTGCAAGTACGCACAAGAGTATGTAGAGGCGGCTATTTTTCATCTTTTTGGTTCTCGCCGGCAAAGGTAATAAGAAAAATTAGTTAACTTAGCGAGGTTTTAACGAAAGTGAATGCTTTGCATTCGCAGTTATTGATACAAAATAATTTACAATATGTTCAACCTTACAACTTTCACGCCGTGGCAATTGTTCTGCGATGCCGGCGTAATCTTCGGCCTCCTGCTGATAGGCAAACTCTGCAGGGCTAAAATCAAGGCTATTCAGTCTCTTTTCATACCGCCGTCCCTGATAGCGGGCGTGCTGGCGCTGGCATTCGGCCCCAACGGCCTCGGCTGGCTGCCGCTCTCCAACAACCTGGGCACTTACTCCGCAATCCTGATTGCGGTTGTCTTCGCCGCCCTGCCTCTCGCGTCTCCGACGATGAAAATGAAGGAGATAGGCTCGAAACTCGGTCCTATGTGGGCTTATTCCCAGTTCGGTATGTTCTTCCAGTGGGCTGCGATAGGCCTCATCGGTATCCTGTTGCTTACGCCGTTATTCGGCGTGGCCGAGCCGTTCGGCATTATGTGCCCTGTCGGATTCTACGGCGGACACGGCACCGCGGCGGCGATGGCATCAGAGTTCGGTGAGAATTTCCCGCAGAGCGAGGCGCTCAGCCTGGGTATGACCACCGCAACGGTCGGCGTCGTGCTGGGCGTTATTTTCGGCGTGATGATCATCAAGATAGCCACCAAAAAGCACCAGACCAACTACGTCACCGATTTCGCTGAGCTTCCCGACGAACTGCGCAGCGGCCTCATTCCCGAGGAGAAGCGTGACGGTCTGGGCAAGGCTACGGTCTCTTCGATTTCCATCGACCATTTCGCAATGCACCTGGGTATCGTCATTTTCGCGGCATACTGCGGCTATCTGCTCAGCGACGTGCTTCTCAAGGGCACGCTGAAGATCAGCGGCGTTCCCGTGTTCCTGACCGCATACGTTGTCGGTATGATCTTCAAGGTGCTGCTGGACGCCACCAAGGCAAGCCGTTTCGTGGAGCAGAGGACCATCAGCAACATCAGCGGTACCGCAACCGACCTGCTGGTCACCTGCGGAGTGGGTGCCATCAACCTTAAGGTCGTGACCGACAACTGGCTCCCGCTGGTAGTGCTGCTCGTCATCGGTATCGGCGTAACGGTGTTTATGTGCTTCTTCTTCGCCCGCAAGCTTTACAAGCAGGACTGGTTCGAGAAGGCCATCTTCGCCTGGGGCTGGTGGACCGGTACAATGGCTATCGGTATCGCGCTGCTCCGAATCGTGGATCCGAAGAATGAGAGCCACGCCCTCGACAACTACGCAATGGCATTCCTGCCTTGCGCTCCGATAGAGATTCTGCTTATCTGGTCCGTGCCCGTGGCATACAAGGGCGGCTGGCTGCTCTGGCTGTGCGTTGGATACCTCGTGCTTTCGCTGCTTATCCTCCTGTTGGCCAAGCTGCTCGGATGGTGGATTCCTTCATCGGCGCTGAAGGCCAAAAAAGAGGCATAGCATTTTTGTCGAAAAGTGCAGAAAGTTGAGTTCGATTGAACTCGGCAACCATTTGAAAATAGTCACGTTAGGTGGCTATTTTTTTTGTCGAAAATATCGAAAAAAGTCTCGAAAAAGTTTGTTATTTCGATTAAAGTAACTATCTTTGCATCCCTTATCTTATGCCGTGAAGTGGCCAAGATATTGGAAATGAATGACTTAGTATTATTTTAAAAGTAATAGAGAGATGTTACAACCGAAAAAAACCAAATTTAGAAGGCAGCAGAAAGGCCGTATGAAGGGTCTCGCACAGAGAGGAAACCAGCTGGCCTTTGGAAGCTTTGGTATCAAAACCACTGAAAGCTGCTGGCTGACCGGTCAACAGATCGAGGCTGCACGTCAGGCAGTCGTACGTCATATGAAGCGTGAAGGTCAGCTCTGGATCCGCATCTTCCCCGACAAGCCGTACACCAAGAAGCCGGCTGAAGTCCGTATGGGTAAAGGTAAAGGTAATCCCGAAGGCTTCGTTGCTCCTGTGACTCCCGGCCGTATGCTTATCGAGATCGAGGGTGTTCCCTTCGATGTAGCAAAGGAAGCACTGCGCCTCGGTGCACAGAAACTCCCTGTCATCACAAAGTTCGTGGTCAGAAGGGACTATGTTGAATAATCAAAATCTGGAATGTGATGAAAACAGCTGAAATCAGGGAAATGTCCCTCACGGACCTGCGCGAGCGCATTGAGACCGAGAAGATGAATCTCAACCGTATGAAGATGAATCACGTGATCTCCCCGCTTGAGGATACGTCCAAGATCAAGAAGGCAAAGAACGACATCGCCCGTATGATGACGGTCCTTGCGGAGAAAGAAAAACAGAATTAAAAACAATTGTCATAATGGAAAGAAATCTTCGTAAAGAGAGAATAGGGGTTGTCACCAGCAACAAGATGGATAAGTCCATCGTGGTTGCCGTCAAGACCAAGGAGAAGCACCCCATTTACGGAAAGTTCGTCAACAAGACGACCAAGTTCGTCGCTCAGGATGACAAGAACGAGTGCAGCGAGGGTGATACCGTCCGCATTATGGAAACCCGTCCACTGAGCAAGACCAAGCGTTGGAGATTAGTAGAAATCGTAGAAAAAGTTAAGTAAAAATGATACAGCAAGAATCACGTTTGATGGTAGCGGACAACAGCGGTGCTAAGGAAGTCCTTTGCATCCGCGTCCTCGGCGGTACCCGCCGTCGCTACGCAGGCGTTGGCGACAAGATTGTCGTCGCCGTCAAGAGCGCCATTCCCGGAGGCAACACCAAGAAGGGTTCCGTCTCCAATGCAGTCGTCGTCCGTACGAAGAAGGAAATCCGTCGTCCCGATGGTTCCTACATTCGTTTCGATGACAATGCTTGCGTGCTGCTGACCAAGACCGACGAGGTCGTTGGTACCCGTATCTTCGGCCCTGTAGCCAGGGAGCTCCGCGAAAATTATATGAAAATTGTCTCACTTGCCCCCGAGGTACTTTAAGGAGGAAAGAACTATGGCAAAGTTACACATTAAGAAAGGCGATATGGTCTATGTCAACGCCGGCAACGACAAGGGCAAGACCGGTCGCGTGCTTTCGGTGGACACGGAGAAGAGCCGTGCCGTCGTTGAAGGTGTCAATATGGTCACCAAGCACACCAAACCCAACTCTAAGAACCCTCAGGGTGGTATCGTGAAACAGGAAGCAGGCGTGCACATTTCCAATCTGCAGGTCGTCGATCCCGTTAAGGGCGGCGCTACCAAGATCGGCCGTCGTCTCAATGACAAGGGCAAGCTCGTACGCTACGCTAAAAAATCAGGAGAGGAGATTAAGTAATGGCAAAGGAAAAGAAAGCAGAGGCTCCCAAGGGGCCTACGATGGAGCAAATAGGATACGTTCCTTCTCTCCAGAAGAAGTATAAGGAAGAAATCATCGACAAGCTGACCAAGGAATTCGGTTACACTACCGTTATGCAGGTTCCCAAGCTCGTCAAGATTACCATCAATGAAGGTGTCGGCAGCGCTACCCAGGACAAGAAACTTGTCGAGGTTGCACAGCAGGAGCTCACCACCATCACCGGACAGAAGGCTGTCCAGACCACTTCCCGCAAGGATATTTCCAACTTCAAACTCCGTAAGGGTATGCCCATCGGAGCAAAGGTTACCCTCCGTTCGACCAAGATGTACGAGTTCCTCGAGCGTCTGATCGCTATCGCCCTCCCGCGTATCCGCGACTTCAAGGGTATCAGCGAGAACTTCGACGGCCGCGGCAACTACACCCTCGGTGTCAAGGAGCAGATCATCTTCCCGGAGATCGATATCGACAAGATCACCAAGGTTATGGGTATGGAGATCACCTTCGTTACCACCGCAGCTACGGATAAAGAGGCTTATGCACTCCTCCGCGAATTCGGTTTACCTTTCAAAAACATAAAGCACAACTAATATGGCAAAGGAATCAATGAAGGCCCGCGAAGTAAAGCGCGCCAAGTTATGTGCCAAGTATGCCGAGAAGCGCAAGGCGTTGCGCGAAGCAGGCGAGTGGATGGCTCTCGACAAACTGCCGAAGAATGCATCTCCCGTCCGTCAGCACAACCGCTGCTCGATCACCGGCCGTCCGAAGGGCTATATGCGTCAGTTCGGTATCAGCCGTATCCAGTTCCGCGAGATGGCTTCCAAGGGTCTGATCCCCGGCGTTAAGAAGGCAAGCTGGTAATACCTATTTATAATAATATAAACCTAGTTGGATATCGGGCACCTCAGGTGTCGAATCAACACAAAAAGAAAAAACAATGACTGATCCAATTGCAGATTTTCTCACGAGAATCAGGAATGCATACCTCGCAGGTCACAAGACCGTTGAGGTTCCTGCATCCAAGATGAAGGTGGAGATCACGCGCATCCTCCACGAGAAGGGTTACATCCTCGCTTACAAGGTAGTCGAGGGTACCCCCGTCAACACCATCAAGATTGCGCTCAAGTATCATCCCGAGACGAAGAAGGCGGCTATCAAGAAGATCGGACGCATCTCTACTCCCGGTCTCCGTCAGTACACCGACGTGGCTTCTATGCCGCGCGTCCTGAACGGTCTGGGTATCGCCATCCTCTCCACCTCGAAGGGCATCATCACCGACAAGGAAGCACGCGACCTGAACGTCGGCGGCGAATTGCTCTGCTATGTTTACTAACAGTTAACGATTAAAAAACTACAATAATGTCTAGAATTGGAAAATTACCTGTACACCTGCCCGCAGGCGTTACCGTAACAGTCGGTAACGACAATGTGGTTAAGGTTAAAGGCCCGCTCGGAGAACTGTGCCAGAAAGTGGATTCTGACATCAAAGTTTCCGTAGAGGGAGCGACAGTAACGGTAACCCGCCCT
Organism: uncultured Bacteroidales bacterium; assembly: GCA_947307265.1. Lineage (GTDB taxonomy): Bacteria > Bacteroidota > Bacteroidia > Bacteroidales > UBA932 > Cacconaster. The sequence continues at coordinate 40,685 of CAMZIP010000002.1, forward strand.
ACAGACAATCCACGTCATCGTTCTATGCACGGACTTTATCGCGCCCTCATCCACAATATGGTTGTGGGCGTTTCCGAAGGTTTCACTACCCGTCAGGAACTCGTCGGTGTCGGTTACCGCGTTGAGGTCAACGGTCAGATCGTGACCCTCACCCTCGGTTATTCACACGATATCCAGTTCGAACTCCCCAAGGAAGTCAAGGGCGAGGCCGAGCCGGTCAAGAAGGGTCAGAACCCTGTGTTAGTCCTCAAGAGCCACGACAAGCAGCTCCTCGGAATGGTCGCTGCCAAGGTTCGTTCACTGCGTAAGCCTGAACCGTATAAGGGTAAGGGTATCAAGTTCGTCGGTGAGCAGCTTCGTCGCAAAGCCGGTAAGTCGGCAGGTGCTAAATAATAGGAGATAAAGTTATGGCATTGACAAAAGAAGAAAGAAGACAGAGAGTACACTTCCGCATCCGCAAGGTTGTCAACGGTACGCCTGAAAGGCCGCGCCTGGTTGTGTTCCGCAGCAATAAGCAGATCTACGCACAGGTCGTCGACGACACCAAGGGCGTAACACTCGCATCTGCTTCCTCCAATGACAAGCTCCTCAAAGAGCAGTGCGCCGGCAAGAACGGTTGCGAGGCTGCAGCCGTAGTCGGCAAGGCTATCGCAGAGCGCGCAATGGCTAAGGGTATCGAGACCGTGGCATTCGACCGCGGCGGTTACCTCTATCACGGAAGAGTTAAAAGTTTG
>CAMZIP010000003.1 GCA_947307265.1 uncultured Bacteroidales bacterium
ACCAACTACCGCACCAACATCACCGGCAAGATCCTGACGGGCACCACCACCTACGCCATCAGCGTGGACCAGGCTTTTGCCGGCAACACCAATAAGGTTGTGGGTCCCACCTTTGCTAACGTAACGGCTCTCAACACTTACTTCGCCAGTATGGCCGACAACTCCGACCACGGCGACATCAATCCCGAGGAAGTGACCCTGGAGGCCATCGCCGACGGTGAGACCATCGTCCTCCCGGCCATCGCTGACGATGTGGTCATCCGCATCACGGGCACCCTGGCCACCGGTACGCTGAACATCGCTTATGCCGCTTCCGGTGACAAGCCCGCTAACCTGTCTCTCTTTGTCGCCCAGCTCGAAAAGCTGGTTGCCAACATCACTTCCACGCACTTCACGCTCCTGTCCGGCAGCCACATCACCGACCAGGCCGATGTTCACACCAACACCACTACCTTCGTGATCCAGAAGGGCGCCAAGGTGGGCACTGTGAAGATCCTTCAGGGTAATGCCAATATCGCCGGTGAGGTTGCCAAGGTAGACATTCCCGCCGGTGCCAGCGCCGATGGCGATGGCGCTCCCGTCCAGGTATTCCTGACCAAGGAATCTGCCGTTGAGAAGATAGTCCTTAACTCCAAGACCGACGTCGTAGTCGAGCAGCCTAAGGACCATATCGATGTCGAAGCAACTGAGAAGAAGGTTGCCGTCTATGTCAATGATGGCGCTGCTAACTCTACCGCTACCGCCCAGAACGGCGGCGTGATCTACGTTGAGGCCTCCGTGCCTTGCACCGTGACCGCCGATGGCACCTCCGAGGCCTCCTCCACCGTCATCATCGAGCCTAGTGCTGCAGGATCTGCAGTTGTCGCCTCCAATGGCGGCTCCATTGACCTCACCGCCAACGGTAACTGCGCAGTGGTTTCTGAAGGTTCTTCAACCGATCCGACCACCAGCGAAACGACTAATTCCACAGTGACGATTTCCGATGTTGCCACTGACGAAATTACTGGTAACCCCACTGTAGAGATTGTCGCATCTACCAGCGGTGCCGGACAGATTATTGCAGAGACCGGATCAGCTGAGGCTGCTGCATTGATGACCGATGTCGCCAAAATCGGTGATGTAAAATATGCCTCACTTGCAGCTGCTTTCGATGCTGCGCATACGATTGGTGGCAATGTAACCATCACGATGATCAACAATGTGCGATTCTCATTTGAGGTGGAAGGAAGCAAGAACTATTACGTAAACGTTGCTGACGGTGAGGACTTCACCTTGAACCTGAATGGATTCGACGTCATTAGCGCCAACGCTGACAGCAAGGCCAACTGCCTGATTGAGAATAGAGGAAAACTCACTATAACCGATTCTGCCACAAGCAAAGGCTCTCTGCAGTATGGTGCATCGGCGGCCTGGGTTTACGATCCCTCTATGGGAAACAACTACAACGGCAGCTACGTGAGCAACGTTATCACCAATAAAGGAACGGGAGAAGTTGTCCTTGAGAATTGTGTCATCAAGCAGCTCTCCTCTGGTTCAGCCGCATACATCGTGGATAACTTCGAAAATTCGAAGCTTACTATCAACAGTGGTACTTTCGATGCTACCAAGACGGCTTTTCGTCTGTTCTATGGCAATGTCCGCGTAACCATCAATGGTGGCACCATCAACGCTGGACGTCATAATGTTGGCGTGTTCTCCGGCGCAACCACCACCAGCCGTCTTGAGATTTACGGCGGCACCTTCAACAATACGATGGCCCAGAATGATAACACTGCCCTTGATATCTGGGGTGAAACTGAAGCAACGAAAACAGCCAAAACCAGTGTCAAGATTGCCGGAGGCGCATTCAATGCTCCTGTTGTTATCGAGGATTATTATCCTGGATACAATGTGGAAATCCTTGGCGGCACCTTCAAGTCAATCCGGTCTGTCAACACGCCCGAAATAGCTGCCCTTAAGTATCCCAAGTGCGTAAAGGGTGGCACGTTTGAGGTTAATCCGAAAAATGGCCAGGAAGACTATGTGGATATCTGGTGTATGGTTGAACCTGCTAACGGTGGGTATAGAGTAGTTCCTGCTCCCAGTTGGGACGAATATGCAGCCTCCGACAGCGAGTATGCTCCCTGCGTGGATGAAGGGAACAAGCGGGTAACCATCAGCACTGCTGCCCAGCTTGCGAAATTCGCCAAGACGGTCAACGAGGCTCCTCATAACAGGTACGAAGGTTATACTGTGGAACTGGCTGCCGACATTGATCTTGACCCTTATCTTTGGGTGCCTATCGGTATTCCTGACTACACCAACAATTTCAAGGGCACGTTCGATGGGAAAGGCCATAAGATTTCAAATCTGAAAGTTTGGCACAACGAAAAAGCTGGGTTCTTTGGCGCTCTTCACGGAGCTACTATCAAGAATCTTGTTATTGACGGATTCGTGCTCAGAAGTAACCACTATGCCGGAGCCATTGTAGCTTGGGGAGAAAGTTCTGCGATTAAGAATGTTATCGACAACTGCACTGCAAAGAACGGTACAGTCACATCCGCGCCGGAGTGGGTTGATGGTTTCGACAACGGTGACAAAGCCGGTGGTATCGCCGGTTTCTACTATTCCGGAACGCTAACGAATAATACTGTTGATAATGTAACCGTCCGTGCTTATCGTGACCTTGGCGGATTAGCCGGGTGCGTTCAGGATAACGCTTCGATTGTGACAGGCAATGCCGTTAAAGACGTACGATGCAAGCAGGACGGCAGAAATGCCTATAAATCCAGCGTTGACACCTATGGAGAGTTGATTGGCAGACGTATAGGTAGTTTTACCGAAAGTGATAACACACTTACAAACTGCGAGGCTTCTCCCGTAACGGCAGAAGAATCAATAGCCGTATACCCCTACTATAACTATACGGTGTATACGGTGATTGCTGTCGGTCCCATCTCTGTCGATCCGATTAACGACGATGTTGAAGATTTATAAACCGTATTTTACCCCCGGGCGGCTGACCCTGCCCGTGGGTGCCAGATAATGAACAACAAATTATTAACTAATTACAACTTTATGAAAAAAGTCCTTTTATTTCTCGCAGCTGCTGCAATGCTGGCAGTCTCCTGCGCTAAAGATCCTCAGGGTCTGATCGGCGATCAGACTAAGGTGACCTTCACTGTGGATGCTTCACAGGTTGCAACGCGTGCCGTAACCGGTACCCACGGCACCGCCACCCGTCTGATGGTGGGCGTGTACATCAAAAGCGGCACCACCTACAACTACATCCAGGCAATCTCCCAGAGCAATACGGTCAGCGAATGGCCTACCGTCGTTTCCCTGGACCTTGCTAAGAACGAGACTTACAAGATTGTCTTCTGGGCCGATGAAGGCACCAATGCCTATACCATCAACTGGACCAACGGTACCGTGGCCGAAACTGCCACCACTATCGGCGGCAACGCAACCAACCGCGACGCATACTACAAGATGGTAGAGATTACGACCAATGGCGCCAACGGCGGTGCAATCACTCTGACCCGTCCTCTGGCTCAGGTGAACGTAGGTACCAACGACCTTGCAGCCTACAAGGCAGCTGCCGTATATGACGGCAACATCGAGACTCAGGTAGTTGTCAGCGGCGTAGTCCCCGGTATGAACCTCCTCACCGGAGAGGCATCTACGGGCGAACCCGTCGATCTGACCTTCAGCTACGCTGACAATCTGGACGCTACCCTGGTTTCGGGCGGCAACGATTATGGTTACCTCGGAATGAACTTCGTGCTTTGCCCGGGTGACGCTACCCTTACCGCCGGCATCTCCATCCGCAAACACGGAGCAACAGAGAACATCAATACCTTCCAGGTATCAAACATGCCCGTCAAGACCAATTACCGCACCAACGTTGTGGGTAAGCTCCTCACCGGCATCGTGGAATACACCGTCGACGTTGACACCGACTTCAACAGCGATCTCGAAAAGCAGGTTGGTCCGACCTTCGAGAGCGTGACTGCCCTCAACGCCTACTTCGCCACGATGGCCGACAACTCCGACCACGGCGATATTGAGCCTGAGGTAGTTACCCTTACCACCATCGCAGACGACGATGCAATCGTCCTCCCTGCCATCTCCGGCAGCGTGGTCATCCGCATCCCGGCCGTCCTTGAGACCGGTACTCTCTCCATCGGCTATGCCGCCTCCGGCGACAAGCCCGCGAACGTCTCCCTATTTGTGAGGAAGCTCGAGATTCTGCAGGCCACCGTACCCGCATCCCACTTCGAGCTCCTGAGCGGCAGTTTTGTTACCAACAAGGCGATAGTGTCAACCAACACCACAACCTTCGTTATCCAGAACGGCGCCAGGGTTGGAACCGCCGAGATCCAGAAGGGCAACGCTACCATCGCAGGTACCGTAGCTACGGTAACCGTCCCGACAGGCGCCAAGGCCGATGATGACAACAATCCCGTCTATGTCTTCCTGGAGAAGGAATCGGCCGTGGACCAGATTGTCCTGCAAGCCAAGACCGACGTTGTGGTAGAGCAGCCCAAGGATCAGATAGACGTTGAAGCTACCGAAAAGAAGGTCGCCGTCTATGTCAATGAGGGCGCCGACAACTCAACGGCAACCGCCCAGAACGGCGGCGTGATCTACGTTGAGGCCAACGTGCCTTGCACCGTGACCGCTGATGGCACCTCCACCGCTGAAGAAGGCAATGTCTCTTCGACTGTCATCATCAAAGAAACTGCTACCGGTTCAGCTGTCGTTGCCACCAACGGTGCTTCGGTTGATCTTAAGGCAAATGGCGACTGCACGGCATCTGCCGAAGGAACCGCTGAAGGTCAGGGAAGCGCTACCGCTACTCCTTCCACTATCACTATTACTGCAGCAGAAGAGGGTGTTGAGGTTAACACCAGCACGAATGATAATGGCGTTATCAATAATACTTCAGGAAAAGATGTGGTTGTTACGTATGCCGCAAAGATAGGCGATACAACTTACGAAACTCTTCAGGAGGCTTTTGCTGCTGTCCCGGATGATGTAGAAACAACTATCGTTCTCCAGAATCGTTATGTCATCATAGGCAACGACGGTATCGCTATCAGCTCCAAGAAAAACATTATCCTCGACCTCAATGGCTGGCTTCTTAGCAACGCCGTGAACGAGAACAGGGCTTCCCAGATATTTAATATCCAAGGTGGTTCGCTCACTATTCGTGACTCCAAGGGCAATGGTGAGATCTTCAATGACGTCCAGAAGGGCACCCAGCCCGGTGAATGGTGGTCAACCCCTCAGTATAACTATGCCACTAACGTAATCAAGAATAGTGGTACCTTTATTCTCGAAAGCGGTACTGTTCGGCAGACTGCATCTGGTTCAATTTGCTATGCCGTGGATAATAATTCCACCAGTTATGACACCGAAACAATCCTTAAAGGTGGTGTGATGACTTCTAACCGAACCACCATGCGTATGTTCTGTAATAGTGAAGCTAAAGAGAATAAACTGACTATTCCTGAGAATTCCACAGCGCTGCTGGAGGGTAACAAGACCTCCCTTTGGATCCAGCTTCCAGGCTCGAATTCAGCTTCTATGAAACGAGCTACGCTCAATATCCAGGGTGGTACCCTAAAGGGTAATACCTATGCGTTCTATGATTATTCCTACGGCGATGGCTGGGATAATGTGAACTATGCTATTACCGGAGGCAATTTCATCGGAGAAATTGATTCTGCGAAACCCAACGCTAAGTTCATTAAAGGCGGTACCTTCTCTCAGGATCCTCAAAACTATGTTGCTGATGGCTATGTGTCTTACTTTGACGATGCAGCACAAGTTTGGAAGATCAAGTTAGAAGATGTCGCCCAGGTCGGGGATGTCGTATACACCAGTCTTGTTGACGCTTTTGAGGCTGCACAGGCAGGCGATGAAGTTAAGATGGTGAAGAATATGTACATTGAGGCAACAGTTCCGGCACCGTATGGCAATAAGTGCGGCATCAAACAGGAAGGAGAGATTCTCAATGGTCAAAACTACAACCTTTATTTAACAACTGGAGGAGACCAATATACCATCATGACATCCGGCGGCACTATCAAGAACCTTACGATAGCTTCTGGGTTCCGCGCAATCTTGCTTATGTATCCTCAAACAGATGTCTATATTGATAATGTAACCAGTGGCCCCAATGTGTGTTATGCTATTAATACCGCTGAGCAGGGGAACCCTGACGCCCGGATTATTGCGACAAATTCGACCTTCCTTGGTTGGTGCAGTTTCTCTTTGATTGCTTCTGCATCTTTCACAAATTGCAAGTTTGGACAGGGCACGTATTATACAAATACCTGGGGCCGTTTTATTAGGCCTTACGTTACCACAACCTTTACGAATTGTGAGTTTGGATATAACTGCGCAGAAGGCGATAAGTATTATTTGGATCTGAGTGCATTGCAGGCTGGCCAAACAATCAAGATGATTAACTGCAAGGTCGGTGATACTTTCATTACTGCAGACAATGTAGCTGAGTTACTTGACGGTTGGGATGAACCCAATAACAATTATTCGTTCGATAAATCCATCTTCGAAATCATTAAGTTCGAATAATTAACCCATTTTTACCCCCGGGCGGCTGACCCTGCCCGAGGGTGCCAGATAATGAACAATATATTATTATTTAATCACAGCACTATGAAAAAAATCCTTTCATTTCTCGTAGCTGCAGCGGCGCTTCTGACAGTGTCCTGCAACAACGATGCGGATGTGATTGACGTAGAGAACGGCCCTCTGGCCAGCATCTCTTTCACCGTCAACTCCGCTGAAATTATGACTAAGGCAGACCCGGGCTACGGCCAGGCTACTGCTATCAATGAACTGCTCGTCCAGGTATTCAACAAGGTCGGCGACGACTTCGTGAAACTGGAGGCACCGGACGTGACCATCACTCCGCTCAACAGCACTCCCGCTTCCTGGACAGTGGATATGAAACTGGCCAAGAACGAGACCTATAAGATCGCATTCTGGGCACAGAAGTCGGAAACCGGTATCTACGGCACCTCGGACCTGAGCGCCGTTACGGTGGACTACAGCAAGATTGCCATCAACAACGACGATGCCGACGCATTCTGCGCTGCACGCCTCGTTACCGTGACCGGTTCCCTGTCCCAGACGGTCTATCTGTATCGTCCTCTGGCACAGATCAACATCGGTACCAACGACCTTGCAGCATACGAGAAGAGTGTTCCCACAGCCAAGAAGAACCTCACCGCAACCATCACTCTCCCTGTCGAGACGCCCAATAAGCTTAACGTTATCGGCGGCACCGAGAGCGAAGGCGTAGTGAAGTCTGCTGTCACCGGCACCACCACCGAGGAGGTCGTCTTCACTACGGCTCCCTCCTATGTGATGTCCGACCAGACCCTCACTTCCTCCAACGTGGACTACAGCTATCTCACGATGCTTTACGTTCTCGCAGCTCCCGGCAAGGAGACAATGACCTTCAAGGCAAAGCTCAACAACGGTACTACCGACGTTAGCGACCTCACGGTCTCCAATATGCCCTATCAGGCCAACTACCGTACGAACATCGTCGGTCAGCTCCTCACGGGCAGCGTCCAGTACCTCGTAGAGATCGAGGAAGGCTTCTATGCAGATTACGAGAAGATCGTATCTCCGACCTTTGCAACTCTTGCTGAGATGAACGATTATCTGGCAATCCTTCAGGACGGTACTCCGGAAGGTGACAACGGTGACATCAATCCCGAGCAGGTGACTCTCACCGCTCTTGGTGATGTGACCGGTACACCCCAGATCGTACTGCCCAAGATCAACGGCGGCGTGGATATCCGCCTTGCCTTCGACTATGACGGCACCGTCGAGATGGTCTATGCAGATCCTGCAGATGGAGCCAAGAAGCCTGCCAACATCTTCTTCTATGCACAGAAGCTCAAAACTCTTGTAGCTACCGTTCCTCAGTCCCACTTCGAGCTTCTGAGCGGCAGCATCGTGACCAACAAGGCCATCGTCGCAACCAACACCAATACCTTCGTTATCCAGAACGGAGCAAGGGTCGGCACCGCCGAGATTCAGAAGGGTAACGCATCCATCGCAGGTACCGTAACCACGGTCTCCGTGCCTACCGGCGCAACGGCAGACGGTACGAATGCCGTCCAGGTGTTCTTGGAGAAGGTTTCTTCCGTTGACCAGATAGTCCTCAACGCTAAGACCGATGTGGTAGTCGAGCAGCCTAAGGACCAGATCGAGGTGGAAGCTACCGAGCGTAAGGTCGCCGTCTATGTCAATGAGGGCGCTGACAACTCTTCGGCAACCGCCCAGAACGGCGGCGTGATCTACGTTAAGGCAACTGTGCCTTGCACCGTGACCGCAGACGGCACCTCCGAGGCAGAAGACGGCTCCGCAGTAGCTTCTACCGTGATTATCGAACCCGGCGCAGACGGCTCTGCGGTTGTCGCAGAGAATGGTGGTTCCATTGTCCTGACTGCAAATGACAATTGCGCGGTCGTATCTCAAGGCGTTTCCGATGATCCGACACCAGTGCCGTCCAATGTCACCGTAACCTCGGCTACTTCTCCCGTTTCTGCAACCACTTCGGATGAGGGTACGGTCACCACAACTTCTTCTTCACAAGATAATGTGACTGTCGTTGAAGATGGCGTTGCTCTTATCGGTGCAGTGGTTTATCAAACACTTACGGCTGCCTTTGCCGCTGCAGTTCCTTCGGATGTCGTCAAGATTCTCAAGGATTACAATGCTTCAAACGAACCTATGTCTGCCGGAACCCGTCAGTTCGTTATCAATAAGAGTATTACTATTGATGGCCAGGGTCATACCGTTCAGACGAAAAACAGAGGTTTCGGTGTTGGTAATGTAAATAATAATCTGTCCTCCAATATTGATGTTACTTTCAAGGATATTACTATTTTGAATCCGACTAATGGTGGTCGTTGCATTGATACCCGTGGCAAGATCGGAGTATTGACCCTTGATAATGTCGTCCTTTCGACTCAGGGCGCTACAGGTCAGTATACGCAACCTTTAACTATAGGCGGTAACCAGTCTGACATTGCTTCAATCAATATCAATAACAGTACGATACAGACGAATGAGGATGCAACTGCATATTATGCGATTATCACATTCAACCCTGTTAATATGACTATTTCCAATAGTACTATTAAAGGATGGGCTTGCATTTATGCGAAGGGACCCGACAGTTCTGCCGGTTCCGCCGGTTCTACCTTCACGGTCACATCCAACAGTAATTTAGTATCCTACAATTGCTACTCTGGCGTTTCTAACGCTTTCTCAGCCGTAGAGATAGAGGATAGCAACGTTACTGTTGACATAACAGACAGCAATATTGCCATCCATAATTCAGGGGATCAAATCCAGTCTATCTTTGGATTCCCTGATTTTTCCATCACCGGTTGCAATCTCAGCTTGATCGGCAATAACATTGACTTTGACAATACAGGATCAGGCAGTTGTGCCCTTATAGTAAATCAGGGGAGTAACACTTTAGTCTACTCCGATAATACCGGACTGATTGTTGGCAGCGGCGCATCTGTTATCGATAATGGTGACGAATTTTAAACCATATTTTACCCCCGGGCGGCTGACCCTGCCCGAGGGTGCCAGTAAATAGTAATCAGATATAATTAATTAAAACTAAACAAACATGAAAAAAGTATTCTGCCTGATGGCTGCAATTGCAGCCCTGGTCACGGCCGTTTCCTGCAACAAGGATCTTGAGAATGTCGCAGGCGACGAGTATGTGACCGTAACTTACAACGTGTCCACCGGTAGCGCAACCAAGGTTTCCTACGGCAACGGCACCCTTGCCACCGACCTTACGGTACAGGTATTCCGCAAGGACCCGGTCTCGGCGACCGACAGTACCTGGACACTCACTTCCCCTGCCATCACCAAGACCAAGCTCAACACCTCTCCTGAGAGCTGGACAGTGACCATCAAGCTGGCTAAGAGTTACACTTATCGCGTTGGTTTCTGGGCCCAGAGCCCCAGCGTCCCGGCAGGCGCCTTCACCATCACGGACCTTAGCACCGTGGCAGTGGACTACTCCAAGTTTGTCATCAACAATGACAGCCTGGACGTCTTCTGCAACTATGCAGAGATTGCCAATATGAGCGGAACCCTGGCACAGGACGTCGAACTTACACGTCCCCTGTCCCAGATCAACCTCATCGCCACCGACTATTCCGACTACTCCAGTTCGGTCCCCTCGGGATCGACTTCTGCCGTCAAGGCGGCTGTCCGTATCACAGGTATTCCCGATACGCTCAATGTCATCACCAAAGCCACCAGGGGCAATGCTACGATGGATCTGGCGGCGGCACCCGTGGTCGGCGACGTGTTCGAATCGACTACCAACTACTACCTCTCGATGGCCTATATCCTCGGCAACCAGGCAGAAGCGGTTGCTGACGCCAATTTCGTGCTCTCCAATGGCACGCAGGCGTCCTTGGCCAACATTTCTGTCTCCAATATGCCTTATCGGGCCAACTACAAGACCAATATCATCGGCGCGATGTTCACCGGTGGAGTCACATATCACGTCGTAATCGCACCGGCATTCTCCACGCCCGCTTACGAACCCACCCTGTAAAAAAATATCATCTATATATGAAAAGAGTATTCTATCTCCTGACCTTGGCGGCAGTGCTGGCATTTACGGCAGCCTGCAACAAGATTGACACTGTAGAGGAGGAATGCACCCTGAGCTTCAAGATCGAGGCTCCAGATGCATCGGTCGTCAAGTCCATCAGCGACGGTCTCCAGGCCGACCATCTGTACTATGTCGTGTTCAAGACCGACGCCGCCGGCACCAAGACCAACGTCGAAGATACCCTGTGCAACGTCACCTTCCCTTACAGCCTTACGCTCAAGCTGGCCAAGGGTTTCTCCTACAAGGTATTCTTCTTTGCACAGAACACAGCCCTTCAGGCCTATACGGTAACTACCGCCAACGGCTACTCCGCCATCCTGGAGGCCGACTACAGCAAGATCCTGACAGGCGACGAGGCGGCTGACGCATTCTTCGCCTACAAGGACATCACCGTAAACGGCGCGATCAGCGAGACCGTTACCCTGAAGAGGGCGGTAGCACAGATCAACCTTGGAATCAGTGATTACGACATCTTCACGGAAACCGCTCCCAGCCCGCTTTCGAAGGTTATTGTCAGCTATAAAGACATTCCCTCGAAGGTTCAGCTGCTCGACGGCAGCGTGATTGCAACTACCGGCACGTCGGCTGCGGTTGCCTTCCCTGAGGCCAACTCCCCGATGACCGATCCTTCCGTCCTGGTAGTGGGAACTGACAGCTATAAGTATCTGTCGATGAATTACATCCTGGCGCCCAAACCGTCCACCACGCTGTTTGACGCCACCTATGTCTTCAAGGCCGCAAGCGGCTCGGAGATTGCATCCGTAGTCGTTTCCAACGTTCCGGCACAGATGAATCACCGTACCAATATCCTTGGTCAGATTCTCACCGGCAGCGCAGTATTCAACATCGTTATCGACGAAACGTTCGACACCCCGGATCATCAGGCTTCGTTCTAATCCTGCTTTATGAAGAAGTTGTCCGTCATATCGGCCCTGTCGCTTTTCCTCCTCGCACTTGTCTCGTGCGAGAAATCCGACGTCAGTCTGGATTCGGGGAAGGCGGCGGTCACCGTGAGCTTCGGTATCGAGGACGCTGCTGTGGTCAAGGCCGGTTTCGGCTCCGGCAGCAGCGCCAGCGTACTGGAGTACCGGGTGTATGTCCTTCGGGGGACTTCCTGGGACCTGACCGGCGTGTCAGGCCGCCTGACGGAGGTCACCTATCCCTGTGACATCACCCTGTTCCTGGTGCCCAATATGACGTACCGCATCGCCTGCTTCGCGCAAAGCCCTCAGGCCGATGCGGCAGCCCTGTATGACCTGGCCGATTTTGACGACATTGCCATCAACTACGATGCCCTGCAGCCCAACAGCGATATGGGAGACGCCTTCTGCGCCACCCGTCAGTTCGTGCCTGTGGAGACATCCTCTCTGAGCGTTGTCCTGCGCCGCCCGCTGGCCCAGTTCAACGTGTTCACCGGAGATATGGCACTCTACAATACTTCTTCAGTTGACAACCCGCTCAAGAGCATCTGTCTCAAATTCTACGATGTTCCCACTAAGATGGGCATCGTGCAGGGGACGGCGGACGAAAGCGCCTATGTACCCGTTAGGGTGAAAGACGCCGTGCAGGATTACGAGTTCACGTGCGACGTCCTGACAGGCGAAGTCCACGGCTTTGAGGGTCAGACGTACGACCATCTGTCGATGAATTACCTGCTGGCATCTCCCCGGAGCGAGATTACCTCTGTAGATCTTACCCTGAGGGCCGCTGACGGCACGGTTGTCAGCAACGTCGCGGGCATTTCAAATGTCCCCTATCAGGCCAACTACCGCACCAACCTCTACGGTAATCTCATTACGAATGCCGTGAACTTCAACATCGACATTGATGCGCAGTTCGACAAGCCCGATCATAACGTCATTCACTGACCTGAATAACCTTGACTTTACATATAAAAAAGACCTGGGTCCGCGGGACTCAGGTCTTTTTATTTCAGCCTGAAAAATTACCAGCCGGTCGAGAACAGGCAAGGGGAGATGACCAGCGAGAACCAACCCCAGAGAGCGTTCTTGCTGCCGCTACCCTGCTTCAGTCTGTCCATAGTCTCGGTACCGGACATATACGAAAGGCCTGCCGTAAGGCTTATATCCTTGGTAAAGGTATATGAAGCCTGCAGGTCGATATCGTGACCGAGAGTCATTCCGAGGTCCTTAAGTTTCGTGGAAACGGCCAGATAATGATAAGATGCACCGAGGCTCAGGCCGTTTACAGGGCTGCAGGTGATGCCTGCGAAAGCATTCTGCAGACCGGGAGAGAAGCCGTGGACATATGCGCTCTCATAGAAGTAATCCATTATGCCGTAGAACTTTGAACGGGAGCCATATACAGGTGAAAAGCCCCTGGAGACCTCGTGACGGGGCATTCCGAACTCTCCGCCGTAGATCTCCGGTATATAATCATCACCGCTCAGGAAGTCATAACCCAGAACGAAGCCGAACTTGTCTGAAAGATTGACGGTTGCCTTGGCGCTGGCCATCCAGGCGTCGATCTTATATGCACCCATATATTTAGGATCTACGTCGTAACCCTTCTGCTTATAGTAAGATGCTTCAAAAGTCAGGTACTTGGGATGGAAATTGATATATCCGCCGGCAAGGAACTGATAAACGTTCTTGACCTGGAGGTATGACGAACCCGGAATGCCGGATTGAAGGCCGATGTTCATAAGCAGCAGCGAGCCGCTGAGGGGAATGCGGGAAGCATCATAATGATACCAGGCCATCAGCAGGTTCTTGTACGGCTGTGCGCCGCCGTTGTAGTATGTGCCGGAATAGACCATAGAGGCGTTCTGGTTGAAAGCGGCGCCTAAATGAAGTTTATGACTGTGTCCTTCGTAGCCTACGCGCAGGATGTCGTGCGAGAGGGCCGCCATTGCAAAGTCATTGGGACCGATGATACGCTCATCGTCGTAGGACAGCGCAACGCGTCCCAACTGGGCGAAAAGCCCGTGCTTGGAAGTCATCTTGACCCAGCCTTCATACAGGCCGAGATTCAGGTTGTTGGTGGTGCCCCAGACGGCCTTGTTCTGGATGATGGCGCATATTTCGAGACCCTTGCGCTGATAATCCACGTTAAGACGCGTACGGCCCATTATGAAGTATGAGCGTCCCTCGTTCTCGACAGGATCATTGCTTCTCGGCAGGCCGCCGGCGCAATACTCGCCGTGGGACATAAAGTTGAGTCCGATGTTCAGTTGGTTCTTGAGCGAATCGGTTTGCGCGTGGCCTACAGCGGAAGCCATCAGCAGGGCTACTGCGATGATGATTTTTCTCATAAATCGATAATTCTTATTCGAATTCAAAAATGCCGATAAAACCGGTGAGGGAGAAGACGTTCTTGATATCGTCATTGACTCCGCGCAGCACTACGCGGCTGCCGCCGGCTTTTGCACCCTTGAGGATGCTCAGCAGGATGCGCAGACCGCTCGAAGCGATGTACTCCAGACCGTTGCAGTCAATGATGACGTCCTTTCCTTCGGACTGATAGAGCGGCTTGAGGATGTTTTCGACCTCAACTGCAGCCGCAGTATCCATTTCACCTTCCAGTGTGGCAACATACTTGCCGTCGATTTCTTCTACTTTTGCGTTCATAGTTATCAGGAATTATATTTTTTTGACAAAGTAAGGATATTTTTGCCGGCTATTCGTTCATAATTGATCGAATCCATAAGTTCGCGTACCAGCAGTATTCCGAGTCCGCCGATCTGCCTTTCTTCTGCCGAAAGCGAGGTATCTGCCCTGACCTGGGCCGTGGGGTCGAACGGGATTCCGGAGTCAATAATCTGTACGCGGAAACTATTTCCGTCGGTCATAAGTTTTATCTCTATATCGCCTTCTACGCCTTCGGGATAAGCGTAATCGATGACATTGACTACTGCTTCCTCTACTGCCAGGCGTACTTCGCGGGGATATGGCTTCATAAATGCGCTCAGGCTGGATACTTCGCTGACGTTGTTCTTGATGACGAGTGTCTTGGTATCGGTGCTCTCGAACACCTTCGGAGTGTAATGGAAGCAGAGCATCGTGAGGTCGTCGCTCTGTACGGCATCTCCGATAAAGTCCTGCATTGACTCCTTGACGGTACCTATGATCTGCTCCGGCTTGAGTTTCCGCTCTGAGCATCTTGTGAGGACACTTTCAACGCGCTTGAGCCCGAAGAGGCTGCGCTGCGTATCTTTGGCTTCGGTCAGTCCGTCCGTATAGAGGAATACTATGCTGTCTGCCGCCAGGGTGGTCTCCTGTATTGTGTAGCATACGTCATCAAATACGCCGATCGGCAGATGGGGATTGCATTCCAGGGTACGGAGTCCTTCTTTCTCCAGGATTATAGGGCAGTCGTGTCCTGCGTCGCAGTAGCGCAGGATACCGGTAGGAAGATCCAGTACACCGACGAACAAGGTGACGAACATATTGTTGTCATTGTTCTCGCAGGAAGATTCGTTGATGGTCTGCATTATGCGGGCGGGATTGCTCTCGTATGTAGATGCAGACCGGAATTTGGAGTGCGTTACCGCCATCAGCAGTGCGGAGGGCGCTCCCTTTCCGCTTACGTCGCCGATGCAGAAGAACAATTTGCCGTCGCGGATAAAATAGTCATACAGGTCGCCGCCCACTTCGCGCGCAGGCACCAGCAGGCCGCGGATATCGATGTCCTCCTGCTCCAGATGGTGATGCGGCAGCATACTCTGCTGAATCTCGCTGGCTACCTGAAGTTCACCGCTGATGCGCGCATTCTGCTCGACTGCCGTACGCAACTTTTTCTCGTTTCGCGTATAGCGGTTGATCATAAATGCCAGAATAACCAAACCGGCAAGGATGAACAGCATATTCCGCAGACGCATCTTCCGAATCTTGGCAGACATCTCGTCGGTACTGAAAACCTGGACCAGATACCAGTTGGATTCATTGTCCAGCGAGGTCGTGCTGATGGAATAACCGTGGACCGGAGAAACCTGGACGCCGTTGTACAAGGCTGAGATTACCCGGGCGACAATTTCTGGAGAGGTCCTGTCCTCGGAGGGCCCTGCAATCAGTTCGCCTTTATCCGTTACCAGCAATCCGAAACAAGAGCGGGAAGGCTGGTGGACATTCAGGGTATCGCCGAGCCACGAAAGGTCGATATCCAGACCGCAGACTGCTGCCAGCCGGTCCTTCTTGTCCATAATGGGGTAGGAGTAGGTGGCCAGTTTTATCGAGTCCGGTCCGTAAAAATAGGGGTCGGTCCCGTTGGGCTCCAGGGTCTCGACGATGAGTTTGAACTCGTCGTTCTGAGTATAATCGTGGTCCGGGCCCGCAATCTGGCTGACGATTATCTTGTCGCCCTGCTTGCTGGCGAACGGTTCGTACAGCCGTCCCTTGGACGGAAAATAGTCGGGAACGAATGCCATACATCCTCCCACCACATTTGGATTGTCGTCAATCAGGCGGATAAGACCGGGGTAAACGGAATCCGGATCTTCGATGCAGCGCTGGACTTCCCAGAGGTTTTCGGTCATCGTAGCCTCGGTAATGTTCAGCAGATGCTCGATCTCGAGGGCCATTGCGTCCAATACCACCCGGCTGCTGGTATGCATTTCCTCTGTCATCATCTTGCTCACACGCTCATATTGAACGATGGAGATGATTTCCATCAGCAAGGCGGCAATCATCACAATTCCCACACGGGACATCCAGCTCTTCCTTCTGTTATCCATTTTCCTGAAGTTTAACCAAAGAATCCGAATGCGGCAATCTGCCTCAGCATCTGAATTATATATTCACTCGAAGTGTCGCTCCACTGGAATCCGAGGCGGTGCAGGACGGTGCAGGTGTAGCGGTTGTCGCGTTCGATGATCGCAGCCTTCTGGCCGTGAGCCGGATCCTCGTAAGCCAGCATCGCCGAGAGGAGTTTAGCCTTTTCGGGATCCTGTCCCGCAATGTCAATGGCTTTCTGGAACTCGTCCATCTCTACGAAACGCATATTGCCGCCGACCTTTTTCATTAGCATCAGCACGTCGCCGAGCAGTTCCGTATGGTTGTTGAACGGCTGGAACACGGTACATTCCTTAGGCGTGGATGCGAGCAGAACGACAGCCTTGGCCGTTTCGTCGATAGGCGACATTTCGGTAAGTTCGTCGTAACTCTCGTAAGGGCAGCATCCCAGGGTGTAGAGCACCTTGAGGCGTCCCATATAACTGTTGGAGTTGAAGTTGGCCTGGAATTCACCGTCGGCGCTGCGGGGTGCAAGGTTGCCGACACGCATAACCTTGGCGTTCAGGCCGTGATGTGCGACCGCATCGAGAATCAGGCGCTCTGCCAGGAACTTGGAATGGATGTAGCGGTTGTCCAGGAACTGGCCGAACCAGAGCTTGTGCTCGTCCAGTCGAGGCACCGGGGCGCCGTCCCCCTTGTCAATCCATATCTCACCCACGGATGTGGTGGAAATATGTATCAGGCGGGCCTTTGTCTTGAAGCAGAACTCGACGCAACTGCGTGCGCCGCCGATATTGACATCCTCGATGTCAGTGCCCTTGGAGAAGTGTTTCACGTTAGCGGCGCAGTTGAAGACCGTATTGAAGGCGGGATGGCCTTCGGGAAGCACCTGTGCTATATCGGAAGTGACGTCGCCGTTGACAACCAGTATCCGGTTGCCGAATTCCTGTGCGAATGACTTCTCGAAATAGTAGAACAGCATATTCTTCAGGCGGTGTTCGGCGCTTGCCTGGTCCTTGCCGCGGACAAGGCAGGTGATGGTGGTTGCATCCGAGTCTATCAACTCGCGCAGGACGTGGATGCCAAGATATCCGGTCGCGCCTGTCAGCAGGACATTGCCCAACTTCTGACGTTCGCCCTTGAGGAATGTTTCAACGGTATTGTGCTGCAGAATGGCGTCGATGCCGCTGTAGTCGAACTCTTCGATGACGGAGTCGGTCTTCAGCGCGGAGACCTCGCCGCTGCCGACGAACTGTGCAAGAAGGCGCGGAGTGGGATGGTCGAATACATCGCCGTAAGCCACGTGCAGGCCGGCCTTGTCGGCTTCGATGATAACCTTGGTCACCATCAGCGAGGTGCCGCCGAGCTCGAAGAAGTTGTCCGTAGCGCCCACCTTTTCCATATTGAGAATGCCTGCGAAAATGTCGCAGAACATCTTTTCGTTGTCATTGGCCGGAGCTTCGTAAGCACGCTCTTCGACCTGAATCTGCGGGGCGGGCAATGCACGGCGGTTGACCTTCTGGTTCTGGTTGAGCGGAATGGCATCGAGCTGCATAGTCGCCGCAGGCACCATATAAGGCGGTTTGCGGTCGCGGATGAAGGCGTTGAGCGCCTGAACGTCCAGTTTGCCGTCATATACCACGTAAGCAGCGATGAATTTGCCGCCGCTTGGATAATCGAATGCCTGTACGGTCGCATCCTTGATGCCGGGGAATTCGCGGATAACGGATTCTACCTCCTTCAATTCGATGCGGAAGCCGCGAATCTTGACCTGTCCGTCGCTTCGTCCCACGAACTGGATATTGCCGTCGGCGAGATAACGCACCACGTCGCCCGTGCGGTAGCAGCGCTTGCCCTGCCACTGTATATAGGTCTCAGCCGTCTTTTCGGGGAGGTTGAGGTAGCCGCGGCTGACTTGCGGTCCGCAGACGAGCATTTCGCCGGCAGCCCCGAGAGGCAGGCGGTTGAAGTCCTTGTCCACGATGAACAACTGGAGGTTATCGACCGGCTTGCCGATGGGAGCATTCTGCTCGAACTCCTAACGTGCGTATGTGGTAGTGAAAATGGTACATTCTGTCGGACCGTAGCCGTTGTGCAATTGGTATGCGGTCGGCGGATTGAGGGGCAGAATCTTTTCGCCGCCTACCGAGAGGTGGCGGAGCGAATGGTTGTCGCAGTTGATGGCAAACTGGCAACCCACCTGCGTCGTCATAAACGAATGGGTGACGCCCTCCTTGTCGAAGTATTTGTTGAGGTCGGGCAGGTTGAGGCGTATGTCGTCGCCGACGATTACCACTGCCGCGCCCGTCGTGAGGGCGGGGTACATATCCATCATACAGGCGTCGAAACCGTAACTTGCGTATGCGGCCACCTTGTCGCCGGCTTTCAGATCGTAGTAGCGGCGGTACCAGTTGCAGAACGCCACCAGATTGCGGTGCTCCAACTGGCAGCCCTTGGGTTTGCCGGTTGAACCGGAAGTATAAAGCATTATGAACAGGTCCTCGGGCTTGATTTCGGCCTGTTTGGGCGCGGCTGTCTTGCCGTTTGCAGCAGCCTCAAGTTCCTTGGTCAGTAATACGGGGCCCTTATAGTCCGAGACCTTTTCCAGCAGCGCCTCTTCTGCAATCAGCAGTTTGGCATCTGCATCCTGCATCATAAAGTTCAGGCGCTCTGCAGGGTAACTCGGATCCAGCGGCTGGTAAGCGCAACCTGTCTTCAGTACGCCCAGCGAAGCCAGGACCATCCATTCGCTGCGGCCAATGAGGACGGAAACGACATTTTCCTTGCCCTCTTTGATCTTGGACTGGACGATGGCTGCGATGGCGTCCGTACGCTCGTCAACCTGGCGGTAGGTAAGCCGCACGTCGTGATATACGACGGCAAGATTGTCAGGAGTCTCTTTAACCTGTTTGCGGAAGAGCGATACGATGGTCTGCGAAGCATCATATTCAACGGCTTCGGGGTTGAATCCGTCCAACAGCTTGATGCCGGCTTCGTCGGTCAGCAAAATGCTGCGCAGGGGAGCGTCCGTTCCTGCTGCCGCAAATGCGCTTACGGCGTTGCTTACGCTCTGCGCCAGGCTCTGCATAAGTGCCTCGCTGTACTGTCCGTTATCGTATTCGAGTGAAACTCCGGGAGTTCCGCCCATATCCGTGATATAGAATGCAATCTTGAACTTAGGAACGTTGAGTTCCATCGTCTCGTCCGCAGAAACCGGTTTTCCGCCTACACGGTAGTCGCTCAGGACGCCGATCTGATATGCGAACATTATATCTGCCTTGATTCCGAAATCGGCGGCGATGCGTGCAAACGGATAATTTTCGTGTTCGAGAGTCTGCTCGAACGTTTCGGCGCTTTCGACAAGGAACTGGCCTATGCTCTGGTTCTTGATTTTCGCATTGAGCGCCAGCGTATTGACGAACATACCCATCGTATTGGCGACCTTGAGGTTGCTGCGGCCGTTGGAAATGGTCGTGATGCAGATGTCGTCGTTGCCGGAGAATCTTGCGAGGCTGTAGAATACCGCACTCAGCAGGACTGCCGAAGGCTTGACACCCTGCGCCTTTGCGATGCGCTCGGCATCATCCCATTTGACGGGCGCCCATACGCGGCCGTTTTCGCCCTGCGGACGGGGATTGGTAAGATCCGGAGCCAACTCCGTCACCTCTTCGACGTCGCCCAGGCGGTTCTTGAAGAATTCGGCAGCATCGGCGAATGCGGCACTCTGCTCGGCCTCTTTCTGCTCGATGACGAAACGCGAGTAGGAGCACATTTCCGGCTCGATCTCATTGCCGTTCATAATGGAGCAGATTTCCTGTATGAACAGGTCGTACGAATAGCCGTCGCATACCAGGTGATGTATGTCGCAATAGAGGTAGAGGGCCTTTTCGGTCTGTATGATGGCGTAACGGAAGAGCCTGTCCTTCGACAGGTTGAACGGCGTTACGAATCCGTGACGGAACGAAAGCGCCTCCTCTTCGGTCATATTCTTGATATCGACTTCCACGGGTGTCTCGCGGTCTCCGATTGTCTGTACGATGCCGTTTTCTCCTGTCGAGAAACTGACGAACAGGGCGGGGTGGTTGGCCGTGGCCTTCTGTACGGCCGCCTTGAGTGCTTCGATATCGGTATCGACGGGGAAAGTCAGGCAGACCGGCGTGTTGTACAGGGTCGAAGTAGGGTTCTTCATACACTCGAAGTAAACGCCTGTCTGGGAGTACGACAGCGGAACTGGACGCTCGGCTTCATCATTCGTGAGAGAGCCGGCATTCTTCGTCTCGCCGCCTGCCTGTCCGGGGTTCTCCAGCATAGATGTAAGAATCTCGTTCTCGATGTCCTGGATGCTGCCGCCCTTGGAAAGGAGGCTCGTATCCACCTGCACTCCGTAGCGTTTATATATCTGAGTGGCAAGTTTGATAGCGAGGATAGAGGTAAGTCCTGCCATACGAAGGTCGGTGGTGAGACCGAATGCGTCAGTATTGACGACGCCTGACACCATTTCCTTCAGTTGCTGCTCCAGCACGTTAAGCGGAGCGGATGTTTCTTCTTCGGCTTCGATACCGCCTCCGATTACTGGCTCGGGAAGAGCACGTCGGTTGACTTTCTGGTTCTGGTTGAGAGGAATGGCATCCAACTGCATCGTGGCGGCCGGTACCATATACGGCGGTTTCTGGTCCAGAATAAACTGGTTCAGGGCCTTGACGTCCACCTTTTCGTCGGATACCACGTAGGCGGCGATGAATTTGCCTCCTGTCGGATAGTCGAATGCCTGGACGGTGGCGTCCTTGATGCCGGGGAACTGGCGGATGACGCTTTCTACCTCCTTCAATTCGATGCGGAAGCCGCGGATTTTGACCTGTCCGTCTTTTCGGCCCACGAATTCGATGTCTCCGTTTTCGCGGTACCGGACAATGTCACCTGTACGGTAAATGCGCTTGCCGTTCCATTCTACGAAGGATGCTGCGGTCTTTTCGGGGAGATTGAGGTACCCGAGGCCGACCTGCGGCCCGGCAATGATCAATTCGCCGGCGCAGCCCCAGGGGACCTGCTTGCCGAAACGGTTGATGATATGCAGTTCGGCGGTGTCGTTAGGCTTGCCGATAGGGATATTCGGTTCATTCTTATCTACATAATGGCTGCAGACGTATGCCGTTGTCTCGGTAGGACCGTATGCGTTGAGCAGGCGGTATGCAGGCGGATTGAGGCTCATCAGTTTCTCGCCGCCGGTACCGAGCCATTTGAGGCAGGGGATGTCCGGATAGTTGAGCACCATCTGGGTTGCCATCTGAGTGGTCATAAAGCAGTGGGTGATACCTTCCTGCCGGATGTAGCGGTTGAGGCTTTCCAGGTCGAAACGGATGTCATCCTGTATGATGTAAATCGTAGCGCCGGCCCATACGCAAGCCCAGTAGTCGTGCTGATATGCATCAAATCCATATCCGGCGTAGGTTGCATAGCGCGATTCGGATGTCAGGCCGATGTGTCCGACGTGGAAACTCATCAGGGTGCGGAAGTTTTCTTCGGTGAGCATCACGCCCTTCGGCTTGCCGGTGGTGCCGCTCGTATAGAGCATCACGAGCAGGTTCTTTTCCGTGCAGGCTGCTGCGTCCTGCTTCATAAATTCCAGTCGCTCTTCCGGATAACTTGCATCCAGCGGCAACTGGGTGAGGCCGGCCTTGGCGATGGCAAGCGGTGCGAGGGCCATTTTCTCGTCCCTCGGGACGGAAAATCCGACCACGCGCTCTCCGCAGCGGACGGTATATGAAGGATCGATGGTATCGGTAAGGCGGTCAACCTCTGCAAATGTGAGACGCTTGTCTCCGGCGACTACGAAGATGTCATTGGGACGCTCTGCGACGTGCTGCTTGAAACGTTCGACAAGTGTCTGTTTGGGAGTCGGTTTCAGTTCCGGATTAAAGGCGTTGAGTCCTTTTATCTGCTCGCTTGTAGCGTATTCCAACTGACTTACAGCCTCGGCCGAGACCATTGAATGCAGGATGGCATCGTAGCATTTTGCCAATTCAGCCATAAATTCTTCCGAAAAATCTGCGGTGCTGAATCCGAGTTTCAGGGAGTAAGCGCCGTCATTCTCGAACAGCTCGCCCGTCAGTTTCCAGCCGGGAATGGCCCGACGCAGGTCGTGGTGAGGCACGATGCTGTCCCCGAGACGGAGTCCCCTCTTGCTGCTAAGGAGAGAGCCTTGATATACGAACAGGACCTGGTTGTTGAGGCCAAGATCCTTTACGGCATCCTGATAATCATAATACTGCATTTCCTGGGTCTTGCTCATCTGTTCTGCAAGGACCTGGAAGATATCGCCCAGTGACGCTTCCGCGCCGACTTCGAGAAATACCGGCAGCGTGTGGACCATCATCGAGAACGTTTTTAGCGTGCGGCGGTCGCTGCGGCCGAAATATGCCGTGCACCAGGTCGCCTTGGTTTCGGCACCGTAAGTGGCAAGCAGCAGACCCCAGGCGGCCTGCATCAGAGTGCTCTTGCCGACGTTCCACTTGCGCAGTATGGCCTGTATTTCTTCCTGTGTAACTGTCAGGGGATAGTCTTGATAAACAGTCTTGGCGGGCTTGCCCGAGAGTGTGGTTTCGGGAAGCGGCAGAGAATCGGTATCCGCTGCGTCGCAGAATGTCTTGCCGTACCATTCCTTTGCCTCCGTCATTTTGGCTTCGTCAGCCCTCAGTTCTTCCTCCATTTTCGCTACGGCTGCCCCGTCGATGGTTTCACCGGCCGGACTGGCTCCGTTGAAGCAACGCTCAATATCGCGCAAAAGAACTGTCAGAGAAAAACCGTCGGAAATAATATGATGGAAGTCCAGATAGAGCCACGCCTTTCCGTCGGGAGCCTGATAGACCTCGCAACGGTAAAGTCTGTCTGCGTGGATGTCCATAGTCTTGCCTAACTCCGGCAACACCTCGTCGATAGAGCCTACGTTGACAAGCGGCACTGCCTCTTCGATTGCAGGGAACGTCCCGCTTTCGGCTGCAGGAGCGCCGTTTTCGTCCTCGACGATGCGAGAAGCAACGTACGGATGGGCGCAAAGGGCATCATATACTGCCTTTCGCAGTTGCTGAATATCTGTGTCGGGCAGATCGAAGAGTACCGGATTCTGGAAATTATTCTGTTCGTCCGGGTTGGACAAACTGTTGAAATATATGCCTTTCTGGCTGTTGGACAGAGGAGTTCTCATATATTTAGGTTTTTCTTTATAAACCATAAAAATAGAAAAAAAAGCGTTATCTGATGTTTTTCATAAATTTGCCGTATGATTTACCTGGATACGCGCGTTGACGAGATGGACTTGGCCGCTGCTCTTGAGCAAGTTGGCGATTGGCGGCGCGAGGTGGCACTCCGTTATGTAAAAGATGACGACCGCCGTCTTTCGCTATCGGTCTATATGCTGCTTCAGAACGCCCTGGAACGCGAATATGGCATTACGGTCCAGCCTGAATTCGATTACGGGCCGCACGGCAAACCGTTCCTGCGCGACTATCCGCATATACATTTCAATCTGAGCCACTGCCGCGGCGCTGCGTTGTGCGTGGTGGGCAATGCTCCGGTTGGCTGCGATATCGAGCGGGTAGAGGCAAAAGTGGATATGGAAGTTTGCAGGTATTGCTGCAATGAAAACGAGGTCGAGGCGATTCTGGGTTCAGACAATCCGCAACTTGCTTTCTTTACGCTCTGGACGCGCAAGGAAGCGTTTCTCAAATACACCGGCGAAGGCCTGACGAACAACCTTCCGGGCCTGCTTCTTACTCCCGAGGTACTCTCAGTCCGTTTCGAGACCTATACGGCCGAAGACGGCGCGCTGGTCTATACCATTTGCCGGTAATTATCCCAGCATTGCCTCGCAGGCGCAGAGAATGTCCTGAAAAGTAGTCTCGAAATCGCCTGTGTACCAGGGATCTGCCACGTCGCGGCCGGAGCCCGTATAGGACATCATCAGATGTATCTTCCCCTGAGGATCGGACGGGATAATGTTGCGTATCAGGCGTAAATTGGAAGCATCCATACAGATGATGCGGTCGAAGCGGTCATAATCTTCCGCGGTTACGCGCCGGGAGCATTTTCCCGGATCAAACCATACTCCGTGCTGTGTCAGGCATCGCTTTGCCGGCGGATAGATGGGATTGCCTATCTCTTCGTACGAAACGGCCGCCGACTCGATGTGATAGCTGTCCTCCAGCCCGCGGGCCTTGACCAGTGCCTTCATTATAAACTCTGCCATCGGGCTGCGGCAGATATTGCCGTGGCAGACGAACAATATGCGTCTCATTATTTGATCATATCCGTGTTATGACATTCCAAATTTACTCATTTTAAATGTTTTTATTGCTATCTTTGGCAGATTCTTAAACGCGAGAAAAGATACTTACTATATGAAGCGTGTAAAATTACTGATACTTACGTCGCTGCTGGCGGTGCCTGCATTGGCGCAGATGAGCCAGCCGGTGAGTTGGAAGGCCGAAGCCGTACAGATCGACGGCAATCTTTATGAAATCCGCGCTACCGGTACCATCGCCGGCGACTGGCATATCTACGACCTGGAGGATTACGGCTCCAGCGGCCCTAACGGCACGGTTTTTACCGTCAGTGCGGGCGATAACGTCCGTCTGGAAGGCGACCCCTTCATCGCATCCGAAGTCAAACGCGGATTTGATGACATTTTCGGAATCGAAATCGGCACCTGCGGCAGTCCGGTCATACTCGTACAGAAGGTTGAACTGCTCAAAGGCAGCAAATGCACCGTGCCAGTAAATATCGAATGGCAGGCCTGCAACGACGAGAATTGCCTGCCTCCGGATGACAAGACCATAAATGTCTCGCTTCCTGCAGGCGTCGGTCTCCCCGCAGATGCTGAAGCAACTGCGACCGCAACTCCGGCCCAGACCAGCGGCAAATCCATCTGGAGCCTTATTCTCGAGGCGATTGCCTGGGGTTTCGTGGCACTCCTGACGCCCTGCGTCTTCCCGATGATTCCGATGACGGTAAGTTTCTTCCTCAAGCAGAACCAGACTGCCGAAGGCGAAGAGAAGAAAAAGGGGCGCGGACGTTATCTGGCCAGCATTTTCGGCCTCTCGATAGTCGCTCTTTATACACTGCCGATAGCCATAATCATCCTGGTTACATACTTCGCAGGCGGTGCGACGGTGACAGCCGACATTTTTAACTGGCTGGCGACGCATTGGCTCCCGAATATCATTTTCTTCCTGATATTTATGGTCTTCGCTGCATCGTTCTTCGGTGCATTCGAGATCACCCTGCCTTCGTCGTGGCTCAACAAATCCGACGAAAAGTCCAACAAGGGCGGCCTGGCAGGCGTCTTTTTCGTGGCGCTGACGCTGGTGCTGGTGTCATTCTCGTGCACAGGTCCGATTGTAGGTTCGGTGCTTATCAAGAGCACGCAGGGCCAGTTCTGGGAGCCGATTATCACGATGCTGGCGTTCTCGGTTGCATTTGCACTGCCGTTCACTCTGCTCGCATTCGCACCGAGCCTGCTCGATAAACTGCCCAGGAGCGGCGGCTGGCTCAACAGCGTCAAGGTGGTGCTGGGCTTCATCGAGGTCGCCCTCGGCTTCAAGTTCCTCAGCGTGGCGGACCAGACCTATCACTGGGGCCTTCTGGACCGCGAGATTTATCTGGCCATCTGGATCGTGGTCTTCTCGTTGCTCGGACTCTACCTGCTTGGCAAGATCCGTTTCGCCAACGATTCCAAGGTCG
The DNA here is from genome assembly GCA_947307265.1 of uncultured Bacteroidales bacterium. GTDB lineage: Bacteria > Bacteroidota > Bacteroidia > Bacteroidales > UBA932 > Cacconaster. The sequence goes on from CAMZIP010000003.1 coordinate 26,107, forward strand.
AACACCTCAGCGTGACGCGTCTGGCGCTCTCCATAGCTGTATTCTCGTTCGTGGTATATATGATTCCCGGTATGTGGGGTGCGCCGCTCAAGGGACTCTCAGGCTATCTGCCGCCAATCACGACACAGGATTTTGTGCTGGATCCGGCACAGCATTCGGTAACATATACGCCCGGAGTGCAGGATGATAATTCAGTTCCTGCCGACCGCAAATACGCTGACTTCCTGCATATGCCCTACGGCATTCCCGCATTCTATGACTACGAGGAAGCGCGTGCTTTCGCCATTAAGACAGGCAAACCGCTTTTCGTGGATTTTACCGGCCACGGCTGCGTCAACTGCCGCGAAATGGAAACCCGCGTCTGGAGCGATCCCCGTGCGCTAAAGATGATGAAAAACGACTATGTCATCTGCGCTCTTTTCGCGGACGACAAGAAAGTCGTGGATCCGCAGGACTGGGTTACGACGCCTGACGGCAAGGTTCTCAAGAGCCTCGGCAAGATCAATTCATATTTCGCACTGACACGTTACAATGTCAATGCGCAGCCTTATTATGCGATAATCGACCCGGTCACCGAGGAGCATAAAGTTCCTTCACGCGGTTACAATCTCGACGTGGACGGGTTCGTCGCATTCCTCGAAAAGGGACTCGAATAGCACGGGGACCAACCCGGATCGCCTGAACGGCCACTACGGTTATTAAACGGGATTTGTCTGTGAAATTCCCGCCTACCGTCCGTTGAAGCGGACTGAGGCGGTGTTGCCGTTGGCGTCGACGAGCACGAGGCGATGCGGGCCAGGCGAAGGGACGACCTTGATTTTATGTTCGCCGTTCGAAGTCATTCCGAGATAAATATCATCCATATTCCAGTAAATGACGGCCGTAGGGTCCGAATGGGCTGCGCTGAATATGACGCCGCGGCTTTGCGAATCAAGGTCCAGAGGCGATGCGACCGTCATCCCGGCCTGCGGGTAGATAATCTCGATCAATCCGCTTCCGGATGCTCCCTGAAGGGCAGGGTGGAGCGGAGGAAGCCTCTTGTAACTGCTGTGCGAACGCATATAATACCATTCCTGAGCGGGCGGAAGCACGAACCACGACTCGTTTCGGATCGCATCGATCGGACAGCAGTCGCTGTTGACCTGCAAGGTCCCTTCAGGGTTGAGATGTACTATCCGGTGATACGGGCAGACGACCGGACTTGCAGGTGCGAACGGCACCAGGACGGTATCAGGTTCCATATCGGGATGCCCTTCGAGGCAGATAGCCGATATCGGATGGCCGCTCAGCGGACAGGTCGCGACAGGATGGAGATCGTTTTCCGGCATCTCGAACCAGCGTGTAGGCGGAAGCAGGTTGAAAAGGTCGAACATCACGGGTGCCGCATAGCCCACGCCGGTCATCAACGGGCGGCCCTCTCCGTCGCAGTTTCCGGTCCAGACTGCCACCACGTAATCGGGCGTCACGCCCACGCTCCAGGCATCGCGGTTGCCGAAACTCGTGCCTGTCTTCCACGCCACTCGCCTTGCTGAATGGAAACTCTGCCATTCGCCTTCTTCCTCCGGTCGCGTGACTCCGGTAAGCGTTTCGAAAGTGCACCAGGCCGCTCCGGCCGAAATCGGGAACCTTTTGACAACGGCGCGTTCCTCTTTGGTCTGGTCTTCTTTCGGTTTCGGAAATGCATCCAGACAAAGTGCCATTTGCCGATAGACACCGGCCAGGTCGCGCAGCGTAATCTCCGCTCCGCCGAGAATGAGCGACAGGCCGTAAATATCTCCGCCGCGCGTTATGGTGGTAAATCCCGCATCCTGCAGGACGCTTATGAACCGCTCTATGCCGAACTGCTGCAACATCCTGACCGACGGGACGTTGAGGGAGCGCTGGATGACGCTTGAGGCGGTCACCGCGCCGTCGAAAGAGTGATTGAAATTATGCGGGGCGAAATCCTTGAAATGGAACGGAGTATCGGCTATCAGCATACCGGGCAGGATCGAACCTTCGTCCAGCATTGCCGCGTAAAGCAGCGGTTTAAGCGTACTGCCGCTGCTTCGGGGCGCTTTTGCGACATCAACCGAGGCTGCGCGTCTCGCTTCGGAGCTGCCATTTGTATTTCGCAGGTTGCCGATATAGATGATAGGCTCGCCCGTATGCACGTCCAGCACGATAGCGGCCATATTGTACACGCCGTTGGTGGCAAATCTCTCCCCGTGCCGCTTTACGACTTCTTCGGCACGCAGTTGCAGTCCATAATCCAGCCGGCTCTGATATAATCTGTCTCCGCCCTCCTGCCGCAGCGTTTCAAGATAGTGATAGGCGATGTCCGGCATAGGGTAGGGCTTGTCCGGCAGCGGTTCGTCGCAGGCCAGTTCGTACTCTTCGCTGTCGATGTATCCTGCATTCAGGAGTTTGCCGAGCAACAGGTTGCGCTTTTCCAGAAGCCGATCCCGGTTGCGTCCCGGGTGAATCAGCGCCGGAGCGTTGGGAAGTACTGCGAGCATTGCGCTCTCAGCCCACGAAAGGTCCTCCGGCGAACGTCCGAAATAACGCCACGATGCAGCCGGCAGACCGATGACATTGCTGCCGAAAGGTGCATTTGATGCGTACAGGGCCAGAATCTCATCCTTCGTGCAGCGCAGTTCCAGGCGCGTGGCGAGGATGGCTTCGATGATCTTTTCACTCCAGACGCGGGGCCTGTCACCTCGGCTCAGGCGGATGGTCTGCATCGTCAGCGTACTCGCGCCGCTGCGTATCCGACCGTGCGTGAGGTTGAGCCGGACGGCTCGCCCGACGGCGAGAAAATCGATGCCCGGATGGTGCCGGAAACGCTTGTCTTCGAAGGTTATTACCGATATGGCAAACTTTTTAGGAACGGAATCGATTTCAGGGAATCGCCACTGTCCGTCGGCTGCGATTCGCGCGCCCATCAGACGCCCGTCGCTGCTCTCCAGAACCGCGCTGAGAGGGCTGTCGAAAAGTTTTCGCGGCAGCGCGAAAATATATATCGCGACAAGCACGATAATTGCAGCTGACAGCGCGATTTTAAGCCCCTTTTTATGGACGGTTTTTGCCATATATTTTTAACTTTGCAAAAATACAAAATTAGAAGGCAATGAGAAAGATTCTTGTGGCTGCTTTGATGGCGGCAATCCTTCCCCTCTTTATGTCCTGCGGCACTTCCGGCAATCAGATTACGGGAGTCGAAGTTTCCTCCGAAATCCGTTCGGACGATCCGGTCATTCTCCGTCTCGAAACCCCGATTACGGGCGTTTCGCACGCCGATATTTCGGCTGTGGCGCGCAAGGCGGTTTCATTCTCGCCCAAGATTGCATTCGACGCCGAGATGACCGATGCACAGACGCTGTGTCTTTATCCCAGGGAAAAACTTCCCTATGGCAGCAAGTACAAGGTGACGGTCAATCCGGCTCCGCTAAACGGTGTCAAGGGTAAGTATGTGACCGAAGTCCAGACGCTTTTCCCGACAGTGCTGATTGATTTCGGCCAACTTAAAATGTCCGATGTAGAGCGCGGAGGCATTTATTGCGTGACGCTCAGTTTCTCTTCATCCGAGGCGCTGGACGGTAAATATCTAGAAAGCGGCTGCACGGTAAAAGGCGGGCATCCCACGCTCCAGTGGTCGCATTCCGATAACGGTCTGGAGCACGAGCTGCTGATTGACGGGATTGTGGCCGGCAAGAAGCCTTTCGTAATGGATGTCAAAATATCCTGCCCCAATTACAGAATCGAGCGAACTCGCGGGTATTCAATTCCTGCAGAAGAGGTCTTTTCTGTCATCGATACGGATTTTGATGCAGAGGCATACAGGTTTGACCTGATATTCTCCGCGGCACTTGACAAGTCTCAGGATTTCTCGAGTCTGGTTTCGATGCCCGATGGCGGCAAACTCACATTCCGCGTGGACCGCAACATTCTCTCCATCTTCCCGTCGAAGCGCAGTACTGACGGTCAGTTCCTGTCTGTCAGCAAGGCAATCCTCAGCACTTCAGGCTATAAGATGGATGAAAATTATGAGAAATATTTCCTCAACAGCAGCGGGGAGCCGTACATAGGATTCGTCAGCGGCGGTTCGGTCCTGCCTTCGGCCGGCATTCCGCTCACCTTCAAGGCTGTCAACTATGCCAAGGCTGAGGTCCGCGTGAAGCGCATCTACGAGAATAACGTCCTCCAGTTCCTGCAGGGCAACAAACTCAACGAGCGTGATTGCTACACAGACCGCGTGGCACGTACCGTCATTGATACGGTAATCGTGCTCGGCGGCGAGGATTCTCCCCAGCTTCGCAAATTGACGACCTACGGTCTTGATCTCAAGTCTCTCGTCACACCCCGTCCAGGTGATATTTATCGCATCGAAATCCGCGGTCTTGATGAACTTTCCGAGTTTATCGAACCCAGATGGGAGAGCGATTATTACTTCGGTTCGTGGCGTGACTATGACGACCGCGTACGCAATATTCTTGTCTCCAACCTGAATGTCATCTGCAAGGCTTCCGGGGCAGGTCCGTGCACCGTTTTTGTCACGGATATCAATAACGCGTATTCAGTTCCGGGGGCTAAAGTTACCATATATAATGATGTCAACCAGCCGATTGCAGAAGGCAGTACGGATAACGAAGGCCGTTTCTCCTGCAATCTGGAAGATGCACCTCATACTGTCATCGTAACTCACGGCCGCGACAAGAGTTATCTTGCCCTGAGCAGCGGTTCCGAGATTTCCGTAAGTATTTTCGATGTTGCGGGTGAGGCTGTTTCAGGCACCAGCAAGGGTTATATCTTCGGCGAACGCGGCGTTTGGCGTCCCGGCGATGATATTTACCTGACGTTCGTCGCTATGCTTGAGCAGGGTACGCTGCCTGCAGGACATCCCGTCACGGCAGTTCTCAAGAATCCACAGGGCCAGGTGATGCAGACACTTGTCAGCACCGACGGCCACGACGGTATGTATTCGTTCAATTTCAAGACTTCTCCCGACGATCCTACGGGCAATTGGGAGGCGGTCGTGACTCTCGGTGCACAGAATTGGTCCAAGACCGTCAAGGTTGAGGCAGTCAAGCCCAACAATATCCTGATCAATCTCGATCTCAATGACGATCCCGCCTTACCGATCGCTTCAGTCAAGGGCGATATTTCCGCCAAATGGCTTGTAGGCAACCCTGCAAAGGGTCTGGAAACCCGTGTAGATGTTATGCTCAGCAAGTCCCGCACTACATTCAAGGGATTTGAAGACTATACTTTTGAAGACGCAACCCGCTCGTTCTCGTCAGAAGAGCGCGAAGTATTCAAGGGTACGACCGACAACGACGGTAAGGTGCATTTCACGGCAAAACTGGGTGATGCATCCGGCGCTCCCGGTTTCCTGACAGGTACGTTTACCACTCGCGTATTCGAGAAGACCGGCGATTTCAGCATCGACCGTGTCGCTGCAAAAGTATCTCCTTTTGATACGTATATAGGTCTCAGTGCTCCCGAAAAGGAATGCGAATGGGGCGAAATGTATCTCGAGCAGGGCAAGCAGCACACCTTCAATGTGGTGGCTCTCAATAGCCGCGGCAATGCTTCCAACGGTATAATTGAGACTGAAGTGCAGGTCTATAAGATGGGGTGGAGCTGGTGGTGGAATTCGTCTTCCGAGTTGGCTTATTATGCACGCGACTCTTACAAGACGCCTTATACGACGTTCAATACCACCGTTTCAGGCGGCAAGGGCTCGTTCAAGATCGATTTCTCCGGACAGGAATCCGGTATGTATCTGGTCCGCGTTTCCGACCTTAAGGGCGGTCACGCTGCAGCCAAGGTCGTTATGCTGACCACTGCAAGTGCAGTTCCCGGCAGCGGCAACGAGGCGGCTACAAGGCTGCGGATGGTGATCGACAAGGATAAATACAACGTCGGCGAGACGGCCCGTCTGGTCATTCCTTCGACTGCCGGCGCCCGTGCTCTGATTTCGATTGAGAAAGGCAGCCGCGTGCTGAAGAGCTTCTGGGTGAACTGCTCCGGCAAACAGACGGAGATTCCGATTCGCCTCGACGCGACGATGGCGCCCAACGTTTATGCTTCGGTGATGCTTGTACAGCCTTACGGCAATTCGGCAAATGATGCTCCGATCCGCCTCTTCGGCGTGCAGCGCATCAATGTAGAGGATCCATCAACGCACCTCAAGCCCGTCGTTGCCATTGCGGACGAAGTCCGTCCCGAAAGTGACGTTACATTTACCGTCAAGGAAGAAAACGGCCGCCCGATGAGTTACGTGGTGGCTCTGGTGGACGAAGGCCTGCTCAGCCTGACACGTTTCAAGACCCCCAACCCGTGGACATCGTTCTACGCTACCGAGGCTCTCGGCGTCCGCACGTGGGATCTGTTCGATTTGGTTATAGGTGCTTACGGCGCACGTATGGAGCGGCTGTTCGCAATCGGCGGTGACGAAGACCTCGCTGACGTTGTGAATGCCGCCAACAGGGTCGAAAGGTTCAAGCCGGTTTCGATGTTCTTCGGACCGTTTACCGTCAAGGCCCGCAGCACCGGCAAGCACACCGTCCAGTTGCCGCAGTATATCGGCAACCTGCGCGTGATGGTCATCGCTACCGACGGACACGCTATGGGTTCTGTTTCACAAAATGTCTCCGTAACCAAGCCGGTTATGGCACAGGCAACGCTGCCGCGCGTCATCGGTACTCAGGAAGAGATAGCAATGCCGGTCACGGTATTTACTACCAAGGACAATATCGGCCGCATCAATGTCGAATATACAGTTGACGGACCGCTGTTGGCAGCAGGCAGGCAGAGTGCCGTCATCAATATGAACAAAGCTGACGAGCAGGTGGTCAACTTCTTCCTCAAGGCTACCGATGCGGAAGGCGTCGCCCATATCAAGGTCAAGGCCGAAGGGGCGGGGGATGTCTCCGTCAGCGATGTCGAGATTGCCGTCCGCAATCCCAATCCGCCTGTGACTTATTCTACGTCTGTGCTTATTGACGGTGGCAATAAGACCTCCTTGGATTTCAAGCCCGTAGGTGTCCAGGGCAGTGCTACGGTCCGAGTAGAGGCTTCTACCATTCCTCCTATGGATCTGGAACGACGCCTCGGCTACCTTATTGATTATCCTCACGGCTGTATCGAGCAGACCACTTCGGGCGCATTCCCTCAGTTGTATCTCGATGCCCTTCTGGATCTTGACGCCGAGACCAGGGCAAAGACTCAGGCCAATGTTCTTTCGGCTATCGAGAAGATGCCTTCGTTTGCAATCTCTTCCGGCGGTATGACATACTGGCCGGGCACTTCCTCGCACAGCGGCGCATCCGTATGGGGTACCGTTTATTCTACGCACTTCCTGCTTGAAGCACGTGCAAAGGGTTATTCGGTTCCTTCATCGATTGTCAAGGCCAACCTTAAATATATAAAGAGCGTTGCTTCCAGAAATTCGTACAATATCCTTAGCCGTGCTTACGCCTGCTATGTGCTTGCGCTTGCATCTGAAGCACCACGCAGCGAGATGAACCGTCTGCGTGAAGATCTTTCCGGCGCTTCCCGCGAGGTATACTGGTTCCTTGCTGCCGCTTATGCGCTCGACGGCAAGAAAGATGCGGCACGTTCTATCGTTGCTTCAATTCCGGCAGGGGAGGATAAGATCGATACGTTCTCCTATACTTATGACTGCCAGGAACGAGTCCTCGCAATCGCGTCTATGACCTACGGCGCCCTGGGCGACAAGACCGAGGCATTCCGCTGCGTCAAGTCGCTCTCGGAAATGCTTTCCGACCGCAACCACTATATGTCGACTCAGGCTTCAGCCTGGGCTCTCAATGCTGTCGCACAGTATGCCAAGGGCAATGCGTCCGGCAAGATGGACCTCAAGGTCAATGCCGGAGGCGTGGAATTCCCGCTCCGCGGCAATTCGCCTATGGCTTACTATGAGTTTGTACCTTCCGGCGAGCAGATTACACTTTCGATGAACAATGCCGGCGAGATTCCTGTCTGGGTGGTTGTCTCCTCTCACGGAAAGCCCGTAGTGGGCAAGGAAGAGGCTCATTCAAACGGCATAGTGCTCAAGACGAAGTACTGTCTGCCTGACAGTACGCCGATTGATCCTGCCAAACTTGCTCAGGGTACTGACTTCTTGGTAGTCGTTTATGTCGAGAATACGAGTGCGACACGCGATTATACCAATATCGCCTGCACGCTGCCGATGCCTTCAGGCTGGGAGTTTGACCGCACCCAGACGAACGAGGAGCTCTACCAGGATTTCCGCGACGACTGCGTACATACCTATTTCAACCTGTCTCACGGTCAGAGCGGAGCTTTTGTAGTCAAGGCTACCGCCACTTATGCCGGCCGGTTCTACCTGCCTTCCTGCACTTGCGAGGCAATGTATGACCAGTCCGTCAATGCCAATACCGAAGGTTGCTGGGTGAAAGTCGAGTAGCAGTACCGAATAAAATGACTTGGAGCCGCTCCGAATGGTCTTTTTGAGGCCGATTTGGGGCGGCTCCAAAAATTTTATGAAAGTTTTTTGAAAAAAATTTGGAGGAAAAGAAAAAGTGTGTACCTTTGCAGTCCCGTTTCGGAAAGAGCGGGGAAGATGA
>CAMZIP010000004.1 GCA_947307265.1 uncultured Bacteroidales bacterium
CCTGGCCGTCGAGATGATCACCGTCCCGGACGAGGATCTCTACGCGGTAATCACCCATGACCGCCAAGGAAGGCTCGATGGCCGAGCTCCAGCGCGTGTAAGTCCGCCGACATAGTCCTGATAGGCGATCAGGTCAATTGCGGTCAGTTTCGGCGAGGAGACGTTCAGTCAGATAATTTCATCCCAAAGACTTCTAAATTTGTCCATTCAGCGCAGTATGGTTAACTTTTTGGGGGTCGTGAACAAAATCAAACCATAAACGGATGTTTCTGACCATCGTCTATGTGGATCTTGGTGTTTCTTTGCAATTGAAAAAAGGCACGTTAATAACACGAAAAATGAGAATCCAGGACGCTTTTGCAAAAATCTTCTTAGCCGCGGCTGTCATCACCCTGCCATCCTGCTGCCACGAAGAAAGTATGGACCAGCTGACCAAGAGAGTGATGGACTGTGCGGTCCGGCAGCTCACCATCCTCGACCATCATTTAGCGGAAGATGAGTTTCCCAGAACATTTATCAACGGGGCCTATCTGGATAGCGGAGCGGAGTGGTGGTGCAGCGGTTTCTTTCCGGGCAGCCTCTGGTATGTCTATGAAGTCACCGGCAATGAGACCATCAAGGAACTCGCGGTAAAGAATACGCTCAAGCTTCGGAATATTGTCAGTCTGTACACTGACCACGATATCGGTTTCCAAGTCAACTGTAGCTATGGAAATGCCTATCGTCTTACGGGTGATGAGCGTTATCTTCCAGTGATGGAAGCAGCCTCCGCAAAACTGGCCGGACGTTACAATCCAACCGTAGGATGTATCAGGAGCTGGGACCACGAGTGGTTCAATTATCCGGTAATCATCGATAATATGATGAACCTTGAACTCCTTCTTTCTTGCTCCGGGCTTTTCCGATGTGATTCGCTCAGCCGGATTGCGTGCGCGCACGCTAATACTACAATTATCAATCATTTCCGAGACGATTTCTCATCGTATCATCTTGTCGACTATATCCCGGAATCGGGAGAGGTTGACCATAAGCAGACCGTTCAAGGCTTTGCGCACGAGTCCTCTTGGTCTCGCGGACAGGCTTGGGGCCTTTATGGCTATACGATGATGTTCGAGAAAACCGGTGACGGCAGCTATCTCACCCAGGCTGAGAACATTGCCCGCTACATACTCCCACTTCTTCCGGAGGATGGCGTTCCATATTGGGATTTCAACGCTCCCGGCACCCCTCACGCAATGCCCGCAGATGCTCCCGGGCATCCGGCTGTGTACAACTGGCGTGAAGGCGAGAAAATCGCGAGGGATGCTTCTGCTGCTGCCATTATGGCTTCTGCCTTCGTCACGCTTTCATCCCTCACCAAAGACAAGGCGCTTGCTTTCGAATGCAAGAAGATGGCGGAAAGGATCATCCGTGTACTGGCGTCCCCGATGTATCTTGCAGAGGTTGACGAAATTGGGGGATATCTGATAAAGCACTGTGTGGGCAATATGCAGGGACTCAGCGAGATCGATGTCCCTCTGACCTATGCGGACTACTATTTCCTTGAAGCAGTCGTGAAGTACGGCAGACGATAGCACAAGATTACTATGAAGCAGAATTATTTCGTCGCATTTGCGCTTCTGACCCTCCTTTCCTTGAACGCTTCAGCGCATACTGACGTCGAAGGGGACAAGAGGGCGATGGACCTTGTGTCCAGGATGACCCTTGAGGAGAAATGTGATTATATCGGTGCGGCCCGGTCTTTCGTTATCCGGTCGATTCCCCGGTTGGGGATTCCTGAGGTCCGTATGGCAGACGGCCCCCAGGGTATCAGGAACAATACGGTAAGTACACTGTATCCCTGTGGCATCCTGACCGCATCGACGTGGAACCGGGAACTCGTGGAGGAACTCGGTCACGCCCTGGGATCAGATGCGAAGGCGCGGGGAGTGTCTTTCCTTCTCGGTCCGGGTGTCAACATCTACCGGTCTCCGATGTGCGGACGCAACTTTGAGTATTTCGGTGAGGATCCTTATCTCAGTTCCGAAGTGGCAAAACACTACATCATCGGCGTGCAGGATGAAGGCGTCATCGCTACGGTGAAGCATTTCGCCGCAAATAACCAGGAGTGGAACCGCCATCACGCCTCTTCCGACGTGGATGAGAGAACTATGCACGAAATCTATTTCCCGGCTTTCAGGAAAGCAGTCGAGGATGCCCGCGTGGGATCGGTTATGAATAGCTACAATCCCGTTTTCGGTGTGCACGCTTCCGAGAACGCTTGGCTCAACATCGAGGTCCTTCGTGAAATGTGGGGCTTTGACGGGATCCTTATGTCCGACTGGACCTCCGTGTATTCATCCTCCGGAGCGGCCAACGGCGGGCTTGACCTTGAATGCCCCAAGGGTGTCTACTTCACGGCGGAGAGGCTGATTCCCCTCGTCGAGGCGGGCATTGTCCCTGAACAAGTCATTGACAAGAAAGTTTATGCCATCCTCAGCACCCTCAACCGATTCGGGCTCCTCGACAAGGATATCCAGGATAAGACCATCGCACTCGACAATCCGCAAAGCGATGACGTCGCCCTGCGCGTTGCGCGCGAAGGCATCGTGATGCTTGAGAACAGGGCTTCGGAACTCCCATTCCGGAAGAAGGACAAAGTGCTTGTGCTCGGACCGAATTCCACCGTGGTCACTACCGGTGGAGGCAGCGGTTTCGTGACTCCTTTCCATACAACCAGCGTTGCGGATGGCCTCACCGCCCTCCGGGGTGCCAAGTCCGTGAACGTCCTTTCTGATGACGCGCTCTATCCGGACTGCAGCGGCCTCGTCCACAGAGGGTCAAATCCTTCGGAGCAGGGCTTTGATGCAACATTCTACAACAACAAGGCTCTTGAAGGAGATCCGGTGGTAAGCCGGGTCGACCCGGACATCGATTTCCGGTGGAAGAACGGGTCTCCCGATCCGGCCGTTGCAAATGACGGATTCTCTTGCCGCTGGGAGGGCATTTTCACGCCGAAGGCCAGTGGAATCGTCCGCTTTACCCTGGCCGGAGACGACGGCTACCGCCTTTTCATCGACGACGAGATGCTCGGCGGCGACTGGGGAAACCATTCGCTGACCTCCAGGACCCTGTTCCACCAGGTAAAGGCCGGTCGGGCTTACAGGATCCGTATGGAATTCTATGACAACTATTCCGATGCGACCGTGCAGTGCAAGATGGGCTTCTTTGACGAAGCCGGACTTGTCGCCGCGCTCGCTAAGGCGGACAAGGTGGTATTCTGCGGCGGATTCAACAGTGACATTGAAGGCGAGGGTTTCGACCGTCCTTTTGCGCTTCCCGAGGCGCAGATCGAACTGATCAGACTCATTTCTTCCTTGCACCCCCACGTCACCGTCGTGATGAATGCCGGTGGAGCCGTGGATTTCAACGGCTGGAGCGAGGATGTCGAGGCGGTCCTTATGTCGTGGTACGCCGGTCAGGAAGGCGGGCGGGCCGTGGCGGAAATCCTCTCGGGCGTTATCAGCCCAAGTGGCAAACTGCCCGCCACCTTCGAGAATCAGTGGGAGGACAATCCCGCCCACGACAGTTATTATGACAATACGCCGGTGAAGACACAGGGACAGCCCTATAAGCGAGTGGAGTACAGGGAAGGCATTTTCGTCGGCTACAGAGGATATGATAAGAATGGTGTGACTCCGAGATATCCATTTGGCTATGGCTTGAGTTACACACAATTTGAATATGGCTCCCTTGAAGTGGAAAGAATCGGCATCGACTCCCTGAAGGTTTCTTTCGATGTGACGAATACTGGTAAGATGGACGGAGCCGAAGCAGCACAGATCTATGTGCGCGACCTGGCTTGTTCTGTCCCCAGACCGGCGAAGGAACTCAAGGGATACGAAAAGCATTTCATCCCGAAGGGGCGGACCGTAAGGTATGAGACAGTGCTCGGACCGGATGCCTTCTCATTCTATGATGTCAAAGCAAAGGCGTTCACGCTGGAGCCGGGAGATTTCCAGATACTCGTCGGCCCTTCATCGGCCGAACTCCCTCTCCAGGCCACCGTCTATCTGGGGGCGCCGGAGTACACTGCGGTTTCCCTGGAGCCTGACAGGACCTCGGTAATCCGGAATCCGCTCAATGGATGGGTCCTTTACCTGGGCCGCAATTTCGATGAAAACTTCTGGACGTCAACTGGTTATGATAAGGTTCCTACGGGCCTTGCCGATGAGACGACCCGTGTCTGGGACTGGTGTGGCGGTACTACCTACATCAGGACCAGCTGGGCATCGATGGAGCCGGAAGAAGGGAAATACTTCTGGAATGATCCCGATTCGCGTCTTTACAAACTCCTTGCTTCCGTCAGGGAAAAAGGATTCAGGCTTGCATTCCGGATCGTTGTGGATGCCCGGGACCAGGGACAGAACACACCGATGTATGTGATCGATGCGGGAGCCGAGTACTTCTCTGTGAAAGTGGGGGAGAAGGAAGTCTTCACGCCTTATCCGGACGACCCGGTTTTCCAAGAGAAGTATGCAAAATTCATCGAAGCGTTCGCTGCCCGTTTCAACGAGGCCGATGAAGTCGACTTCATCGACGCATACGGCCTGGGCAAATGGGGGGAGGCACACTCGATGACGTACAAGGACCAGAAGAACAGGATTCCCGTCTTTGAGTGGATTACCGATCTCTATTCGAAGGTGTTCACCCGGGTCCCGCTGATCATCAACTATCACCGGGTCCTGGCCGTCCAACACGTGAACGGGTGGGAGGACCAGCCTGATCCCTATTCCGAGATGCTTCTGAACAGCTGCATCGGCAAGGGCTACAGCCTCCGGCACGATGCGTTCGGTATGACCGGTTACTATCAGCAGTGGGAGAAGGACTTCGCCCGGAAGTGGCGCCACAAGCTGCCCATCATCTTTGAGGGAGGCTGGATCACCGGTGCCCATCACCGCTACTGGATCGATCCTTCCGGACTGTATCGGGAGGGGCATCCCGAGGACGTGAGGAAGGCTGAAATCGCCGCCGCCGCCGAGGCCCACGTCAATATGATGGATTTCCGTGTGGGCAACGAGACCCTGTCCTGGATGCAGAATCTGGACCTTGTCAGGGAATTTGTCGAGAAGGGCGGCTACCGGCTGTATCCCTCCTCTCTCTCCCTTCCGGTTTCCGCCGTGAGCGGATCCTCCTTCATAATCGACCACACGTGGGAGAATCTCGGATGGGGTTACTGCCCGAACAATATCAGGCAGTGGAACTATCGATACAAGCCGGCCTTCTCCCTCCTCTCCGAGGATGGTACGGTCGTGAAAGTCTTTGTGGACACGGACGCGGAACCTTCCGAGTGGCTGAAGGATGCGCCAATGGCTTATCACTTTGAAGCTTCACTGGACGGCATCCCGCCAGGCAAATACAAATGGGCCGTCGGCATTGTGGATACGACGAGGGACAATACCATCGGAATCAACCTTTCCCTCCCGGATTCAGTGAAGACTGACGCAGGCTGGGCCGTCATAAACCGTATTACCATTTATTAAACAATATTGTTCTAACCAAATCATCAGATCATGAAAACAGCATTTAAAGCCGTATTCCTTTCGGCAATGCTCGCATTCTTTGCATCAGGCCTGTCGGCCTATGCACAGAACATGAAAGTGACCGGTAAGGTTGTGGACGAGGCGGGCGACCCTGTCATCGGTGTCGTGGTCTTCGTGCAAGACACGAAGGTTTCTCCTGCCTTGACTGATATCGACGGTTATTATTCCATCGTCGCCCCTCCGGACGCAGGGCTGACATTCAGTTGCCTTGGCTACAAGGAGGTTGAAGTGAAACTCACCGGGAACCCGGTCGTCAACGTGACGCTCATCCCTGACACCGTGAACCTTGACGAAGCGGTCGTCATCGGATATGGCAGCCAGAAGATGAAGGACTTGACCGGAGGCCTCTCCGTCGTCGGCGAGCAGACGCTCGGAATGGTTTCTTCCGGAAACCTGATGGACCGAATCTCGGGCCAGGTGGCCGGTCTGACCATCACCACCGGCGATGAGAAACCCGGTTCGAACCAGTCTCTCCTGATCCGTGGCCAGAACTCCCTTTCGGGTTCCAACAGTCCGCTCATCGTGCTTGACGGCATCCCTTACGAAGGTTCACTCGCCGATATCGACCCTGACCTCGTCGAGAGTATGACTGTCCTGAAGGATGCGTCTTCCGTCGCCATCTATGGCTCCCGCGGATCCAATGGCGTCATCTTGATCAACACCAAGGGCGGAAAGCAGGGCTCCCTTATGGTGACCTACAAGGCCAGCGTCTCCTATGTGGAGCCTATGCAGCGCATCCAGGTGATGGGCCCGAACGAGTATGTCCGTTACAAGCAGGATATGGGACGTCTGGGGACCAAGCAGTACAGCGGCGAACAACTGGACCCGCTCGCCGGACAGATCATCTCCGCTTCGGAGAAGGTCAATTACGCAAAGGGCGAGGTGGTGGACTGGCAGGACATCGTGTTCCGCAACACCGTCAACACCGACCACCAGGTGTCATTCTCGGGCGGTACCGAGAACACCCAGTATATGGCGGCGGTCTCTTTCCTTCACCAGCCGGGCGTGGTCTACAATGCCCACTATGACCGTGTCTCAGTCTACTCCAATGTGAAGCAGAAACTGAACAGTTGGCTCAATGTCGGTCTCACCGTACAGTTCGTGAACCGTGAGACCGGCGGTGTGACGCCGAACCTCGAGCACGCAATCAAACAGTCTCCCTATGGTATCTTCAAGGATGAGACGGGTATGTACTATGAGGAGCCGATGGACTACTCCAACTTCCCGAATCCGATGAAGGATGTCAACGCGGACCAGAAGAACACCAGCCGCAATGCTGTGCTGAACGGTTTCGTGAACCTCACTTTTATGGAGGGCTTCACCTTCAAGAGCCAGTTCGGCTACAACTACCGGGACAACTTCACGGGCACCTATTACGGGCGTAACACCATTACCGGACGGAAGGTCAACGGCCGCGCATCCATCAGCAACAGCCAGACGGTCGATTATACCTGGGAGAACATTCTCAAGTTCGACAGGACCTTCGGCAAGCATCACGTCGATGTGACCGCGCTTTTCTCGATGCAGGAGAAGAAGAACAACAGCAGCAGCCTCTCGGGTGAAAGCTTCGTGAACGACGACTCGAGCTTCTACAAGATGGATGGCGCCGAGAGCAACATCAAGGTGGGTTCCAGCTACTGGAAGGAGAATATGATGTCTGGAATGTTCCGTCTCAACTACGGCTATGACAGCAGATACCTGTTCACGGTCACGGGCCGCGCCGACGGTGCTTCCGTGTTCGGAAGCAACAACAAGTGGGGTTTCTTCCCTTCGGCCGCGTTCGCCTGGAACATATCCGAGGAGGAATTCCTCAAGGATCGCGTCCGGGCCGTGGAGATGCTCAAGCTCCGTCTCTCATACGGTGCCAACGGTAACAATGCAATCAGCCGCTATACCACGCTCGACCGTCTGTATGCGACCAACGGCGTGAAGTACATCTTCGGCGACGGAAGTACCGCAGTCAACTCCGCATACCTTCCGCAGGATGGTATCGGCAACCCCAATCTCCGCTGGGAGACCACTTACACGGCCAACGTCGGTATCGACTTCCTCTTCTTCCGGGGCCGTTTGGGCGGTTCCGTCGATGCCTACCTTTCTAACACCAAAGACCTCCTTATGACCCGTACCGTTCCGATTATGAACGGTTATAGCAAGATTTGGGACAACATCGGCGCCACGCAGAACAAGGGTATCGAGTTGACGCTCAACACGGTGAATGTCCGTTCCAACAATTTCACCTGGAACACGGACTTCAACTTCTTCCTCAACAGGGACAAGATCGTCGAACTCCGCGGTGACGGCAAGGATGACATCAACAACAAATGGTTCATCGGAAAGCCGCTTTCCGTGTACTATGACTACTATATGGTCGGCATCTGGCAGGATGGTGACGAGTTCACTTTCGAGGATGTGGAAGGCAACATCAAGACTCACCAGAGCGGTGCGAAACCGGGTGACGCCAAGCTTCAGGATGTCAACGGCGACGGAGTCATCGATGCGGACAACGACCGCAAGGTCATCGGCAGCACGAAGCCTTCCTGGACTGCATCCTTGGGCAACCGCTTCCAGTACAAGAACCTGTATTTCAGCTTCCTGGTCAATGGCAAGTTCGGGATGTGGGTCGAGGACAACGTCGCAAACATCACGTCTTATTCCTTCGGCTCGGGCAACTACATCCACGGTGTGAAGTACTGGACCCCGGAGACGCCTGATGCGGACGTCGTTTCCCCCGGCTATGTGCAGTCTTTCAGCCACAGCTTCTACAAGCAACTCAACTACGTCCAGTTCAAGAACGTGACGCTCGGCTATAAGTTCCCCAAGTCCACGGTCCGGAAGATGCATATCCAGGGGCTGGACATCAACTTGAGCGTCAACAATATCGGCGTCATCTCCAACAAGCGCCAGATGCTCAACTACGACAACAGCTGGTTCGCCTCCTATCCGACTGCGCGCTCCTATATGCTTGGCGCTACAATAACTTTCTAATCCGAACAGCAATGAAACGCAATATCATCTTGGCGGGTGCCGCGGCAATGGCCCTCTTCGCGGCCGCCTCCTGCGACTATCTTACCGAAGACCTGAGGAGCAGCCTTGCTCCGGAAAACACCTATACAAGCTCAATGGGCTTCCAGGTGGGAGCGAACGGCCTTTATTCCATCGCCCGTTCGGAGTACAACACCTGGGGAGAGGAAGGCGCATATATGCACGGGGCCGCCTGCGCGTATGAGACGCTCCAGATTGCAACCGACATCGTCGACCAGAGCGGTGCTAAGGACGGTTCCCTGACTGCATTCGCCAACCTTACCCTCAAGGCGTCCGAGCGGTTCGTAGGTTCTTATTGGAACTGGTCCTACAACCTCATCGCTTCCGCGAACGAGATTCTCATCTATGCGGAGAAGAACGACAATTGGGACCTTCCCGGCGACAAGACGAAGTACGAGGCCATCGCCCGCTTCTTCCGTGCATACGGTTATCGCTCCCTTGTCTACCTGTATGGAGACGTTCCATACGTGGAGTCCATCGAGACCCCGTTCAAGCTCTCTTTTACCAGAACGCCGAAGGAGGAGGTCCTCGGGCACATCATCGACGACTTCGAGTTCGCCGCGGCAAACCTTCCCAAGGATCCTGACGCCGTGAAGCCGGGCGAACTCACCTGCTGGGCGGCCTATCACCTCCTGGCGGAGATGTGCAATTTCGCCGGCCGTTACGACGACGCAATCGCCGCCGCGAAGGCTGTCATCGATAGCAAGTACTTCAAACTCAACGACGTGCGTTTCGGCGCAAGAGCCAAGGAGCGCGGAGACGCCTTCAGCGATCTGTTCGTGGAGAACAACCAGAACCGTAATTCCGGCAACCCGGAAAGCATTTGGGTGATGCAGTTCGAGTACAAGACCGTCGGCGGCGGCACCAACTCTGACGACTGGACGCGACGCGCCTGGAACCCCCAGTACTTCAACATCAACGGCTTCGCACTTGCCGACTCGCTCGGAGGCCGCGGCCTTGCACAGATCGCCCCGATGAAGTGGTGGACCGGAACGAAGAATACGCAGGCGACCCAGCTCGACGGCTTCTCGGAGGAGGGCATCTTCACCCCCGGCGACATCCGCAACTCCAATTACAACATCAAGAGGAACTGGTACTACAACAATCCGCTAGTGCCTTCTACGTTGGGGAAGCAGTGCAACATTACCGATGGTACCTGGAGCAGCGGTCAGCTTTTCCCCGCAGTCACCAAGTTCTTCTACGGAAAGGCGGACAATCTGCAGCTCACCGGTTCCTATAAGGACCGTATGAAGTGCCGTCTCGCCGAGACCTACCTCCATCTGGCCGAATCATATATCCGAAAAGGTGATGCCCAGTCCGCGGCGGAGGCCATCAACGTGGTCCGTCTCCGTGCGAAGGCTCCCCAGGTCACCGCGGCCGACATCGATATGGATTTCCTCCTTGACGAGCGGATCCGTGAACTGGTCGGCGAAGAGAGCCGCCGTTTTACCCTGGTCCGTACCGGCAAGTATGTCGAGCGCGTAAGGAAGTACAACGCCGCCATCGCCGACAAGGTCAACGAGAACCACGCGCTTTGGCCGATTCCTCAGGCCATCCTTGATGCAAACAGGGAGGGTGAGTTCCCCCAGAACCCCGGTTATGAAAACTAAAGACAGTTCAAAATGAAAACATCAATCAAGACCCTGGCCCTTGCCGTGGCCGTCTTTGCGGCCGCTTCCTGCACTTGGGACCCGATCAAACACGATATACTGGCCGTGCCCGAGACGATGGTCGTCACGGCCTCCGCAGATGAGATCGTCCTTCTGGAGGACAATCTCCAAACCGAGAAACTGGTCTTCAGTTGGACGCCCGCCCGCGAGATGTCCGATGAATACTATCTGACTTACCAGACGAAATTCGACGTCGTAGGGAACAACTTCGGCTCGAAGACCGCCATCATCCAGGAGTTCGAAGCCGGAGAGAACGAGTTCGAGGTCACTTTCGAGCAGATCAACAACTGGGCGACCGGCAGCCGGTGGGCCCTGCCCGTGAACAAGGAGTTCGATCTCGAGTTCCGAGTCATCGCGAGCTGGACCGGCGGCCCTACCTTCGAGATTCCCGAGGTCAAAACGGTCACCGTCCACGTCACCCCGATCAAGGTCATCGTTTTCGATGCTGATGCGATGAAGGTCGCCGGCACCGCGATCGCCGTGCCTGAGAACCTCGAAAGGACGCTTGAGAACGAGAAGCAGTTCGCCTGGAGGGACCAGCTCAGCGTCGGTACGCTCCAGATCCCTGTCGACCTCGACGGCCAGACTTACTACATCGCCCCCAAGGATGGCGGCACGGCCATCAAGGATGCTGTTTCTTCCGAGATCATTATGCAGGAAGAACCGTTCTCCTGGACGGTCGCAAAGGCGGATACTTACCGCATCGTCATCGATATGGCGACGGCGAAGATCACGATCTACTCTTCCGAGAACGACCTTCAGCCGTACCATACGGGTCTCTGGTACCACTCCGGGAAGGAGCCGAACGGCTGGGTTGAGGATGAAATCGTCGAGAACCTCTGGCTCCGTGGCGAGTCCGCCGGTTGGTCAGCGTCCGGCCGTGACCTCAAGCTCATCCAGTCTCTTGCCGACCCGCAGGTGCTCGTGTACAGCAAGGCAATCAGCGGTGTCAGCGTCGGTTCGGGCCGTACGGATTTCGCAATCCACAGTTCGTTCGAATCCACCAAGGAGGACGGGACAAAGAATCCGGGCACGATCAACAACTGCTACGTTTTCTGTCCGCTCAAGGACATTTCCGAGATGTCGGGAAGCGACTGGAACCTCGGCGGTATGCAGGCGAAGACCCCGTATCCGATGCAGGCCGGCGCAGGTGCAGAACGTGGAGGCTATTTCAGGCTTCCTGCCGGCATTACATTTATGGTTTTCGACCTCCGGAATATGACATTTATGTACGATATTCAATAAATGGTTGGTTTTAAAAAAGGTTGGCTTTTGGGCACACTGTTGACGGTGTGCCCATTGGCCGTTTCAGTTTCCTGCGACAGGATGTCGCCTGAAGGCCCCGCGCCTGCCAGCGAGGGGGTCCTGGTAAAACCATCCTACAACCGGAATGACGTCCTGAAGAATCCGATGACCGGCTGGGTGATGTATGGCAGCGCGACGGGAAGTCCTTCCTACTGGGACACCAAGTTCTATAACGAAGAACTGGGGAAAGATGTCTATGTGAAGGATTACGCCTCAGCCTGCTATATCAGGACGGGGTGGTGCTATTTTGAGCCGGAAGACGGCGTCTATGCCTGGCGTGACCCGAATTCGTCGCTCGGAAAGATGATCAAGGGGGCGCTGGACAGAGGCCTTCCCGTTGCATTCCGTATTGTCGTGGACGGCCGCGATCAGCGCAGGAACACGCCCAAGTTCGTGACGGATGCCGGCGCCAAGTACTGGCAGTCGGATCCGAATCATCCCGAGTGGGTGACCCCTTATCCGCAAGACCCTGTGTTTCAGCGGTATTACGAGCGGCTCATCTCGGAACTTGCCAAAGACTTCGACGACCCTGACAAATGTGCGTTCGTGGATGCATACGGTCTTGGAAAGTGGGGGGAAGGCCATAACGTGTGCTATGAGGACGGCAATCCCGTGAACGAAAGGACGGAAACGCTCAAGTATGAGGTGATGGACTGGATTACGGACGTTTATTCCAGGAATTTCAGGAACGTTCCGCTCCTGATCAACTATCACCGGGTGATCGGTCATCCCACCAGCGACGGCGCGGTCAATCCCAATACGGAAAAACTGCTGAATCTCTGTATCGGCAAGGGCTATTCTCTCCGCCAGGATGCATTCGGTATGACGGACTATTACAAATCGTGGGAAAAGGGGTACGTCGCAAACTGGTTCTACAAGCGGCCGTGCGTGATGGAGGGGGGCTGGATCGTCAGTTCCCACAGATACTGGACGGACGGCAGCGGCAAGTATCGGGAAGGGCATCCAGAGGACGTCCGGCAAGGGGAATACGAGGACAGCAAGGGCTCCAAGGTCAATATGATGGACTTCCGGGTGGGGGAGGAGACCAAATCCTGGTTCAATGATGCCTTTGACCTGGTGAGGAAGTTCGTTTCCGAAGGAGGCTATCGGCTCTATCCGGACCAGATTACGGTCATCGAAGAAATTGCAAATGGCCAGACCTTCACGCTTGCTCACCGGTGGCGCAATATGGGATGGGGTTATTTCCCGAACAACATCCCTCAGTGGAATTACCGATACAAGGTCGCTTTCGCGCTCCTGGATTCCAAAGATGCGGTCCGCCAGCTTGTGGTGGATCCTGAGGTGGAACCTTCAGAATGGGTCGAGGGTGCCGTCAATATGTACAAGACGGATTTCAAGGTGGACGTCCCTCCGGGAAACTATACGTGGGCGGTCGCCATCGTGAATACGGCAAAGAATAATGTCCCCGGGATCAAACTCGCCGTGAAGGGAGACTTTTCCAAGGATGGCTGGTATAAGATCAAGGACGTAACCGTCAAATAAGGCTTATGAATATCAAGTATTTCGCAATCAGCATAGCTGCTTATTTCCTTGTCGTTCCTTCCTGTAAGAAGCCGGAAACCGGAGACGGCACGGATACGGTCGCCGGTAAGGAAGTGTCCTTCACGCCCGACCGCAAGACCAATCTCCGCAACCCGCTCTGCGGATGGGTCCTCTACAACGGCATCGGGGAGATGAACTACGATTTCTTCAAGCGATACGAATCTATGTCTTCGTCCGAAGGACGGGTGGATGTGACGTCCTATGCCAATACTATTCTGGTTCGCACGTCCTGGGCCGCCTTGAATCCTGAAGAAGGTGTCTATGCCTGGCAGGAGTCTTGCAATACGCCGGTCGCCAAATATTATCGCTGGCTAGTGGGTGAGGCCAAGGCCCGTGGAATGCGCATCGGCTTCGGATATGGTATCGACGACCGCGATAAACACGAACCTTTTACTCCTCCGTATGTAAGGGCGAAAGGGGCGAAGGGTTACGAAACCAAGACGGGCTCCTACAATGGCTGGACTCCCTTCCCGGACGACCCGGTTTTCCAGAAATGTTATGAGAAGTTCATCCACGATTTCGCCCAGGAGATCAATGATCCCGAGCACTACGAGTTCGTCCACGGAGTGGGCATCGGCAAGTGGGGCGAGTATCACAACTGCATCTATTCGACGGGTGACGAGACCAATCGCGGTGCGGTGATTGATTGGGTGTCAACGCTTTTCACGAAGGAGTTCACAAAGATTCCAACGTTCATCAACTATCACCGGCTGATCGGTTCGATGAAGTCGGACGGCGCTGCCGATCCGCTTTCCGAAGGATTTGTCGACCAGTGCGTCAAGAAAGGAATGTCCATCGGCTCCGGGGCATTCGGAATGGGCTCCTATTTCGGGACCTGGGAAAAAGGCATTGCCTTGAAATATCAGTACAAGCGTCCGGTCGTAGCGGAGGGCGGTTGGGTCAAGACTTCTCACGGAGATGCTGCTTTCAAGGATCCGCACGGATACAAAACCTGGTCTGACGTCCGTCAGGGCGAATACAATGACGCCATCGCCTGCAGCGCCAACTGCCTGGACTTCCGCTACAGCAAGAACGTGGAGGACAGCGAGACCTATTCTTGGTTCAATGACGCGTTTGACCTGGTCAGGAAATTCATCTCTGAAGGGACCTACCGCCTGTATCCGCAGAAAGTGACCGTCCCGGAGACGGCGAAGGCGGGGACGCAAGTGACAATCAACCACCGCTGGACCAACCTCGGCCAAGCATACTGCCCGACCAATATCCCTCAGTTCAAGGACAAGTACAAGGTCGCGTTCGCCCTGCTCGACCCGTCCAATGAAAAACCTGTCGCTATGTATTATGATGAACAGGCACAACCTTGCGACTGGTACAAGAACAAGCCGGTCTCCTATTCCTTCAAGATTGATCTCAAGGGAGTAAAGCCCGGTAAATACATCTGGGCGACCGGAATCGTGGATGATGCCAGCGCGGACAGGAAGATAGGGATATACATCGCCGTCAAAGGTGACTTTACTGCTGATAACTGGTTAAAAATCAGCGATGTAACAATACAATAACACGAACCTGCCAATCATTGGGGACCAATATGAACTTTGCAAGGCGTTTCTTGACAGTATCCGTTATGCTGTCACTGTCCATCTCCGGCTTCGGGGAGGGCTTTGTAATGGACCTTTCCGGAGAGTGGGGATTCCAGACTGATGTGATGGATTTTCGGAGGGGATCCCTTTCCCCCCGTTACAACCACAGGCTGCAGTCGACGATCCAGCTCCCGGGTACGACGGACGACAACAGGATCGGCTATGAGAATCCCTACAGTTATGTCGACCGCCTTACCAGGCTGTATGAGTATATGGCGCCGGCCTGGTATCAGCGCGACATCGCTTTTCCGCAGGAATGGGAAGGGAAGCGCATATTCCTGTATATGGAGCGTACCCATTGGCTCAGTTGTGTCTGGGTGGATACGCAGGAGGTCAGCCGGCAGGACTATGTCAGCGTGCCGCATATCCACGATATCACGGACTTCGTTACGCCGGGAACTACGCATCGGATTACCCTTTGCATCGACAATCGCTTCCAGTATGATACCCATAAGTGGGACCACGCCCATACGGAGTTCACCCAGGTCAACTGGAACGGCATCCTGGGCGATTTCAAGCTGCTTGCCGTCGATCCGGTATATCTGGAGGACCTTCAGATGTTTCCCGATCCGGAGAATGGCCGGGTCGAGGCACGGTTCACTATCCGCAATACCAGGGAAAAGGCCGTGGACGGGCTGGTGACATTCACGGTCACCGGCCCTGACGGCAGGCAGGATGTCGTGGAACAGCCTGTCTGCTCCGAGCCTGGGGAAAATCGGTTTACGGCAACCATCAGGTTATCCGATTGCAGGCTTTGGGACGAATTCCATCCGGACCTCTACCTGGCAGAGGCCAGGCTTGCCTCCGATGACGGGGGTTCCGACTCCCGGAGCGCAACCTTCGGAATGCGCAGCATTGGTCGTGACAGGCATCACATCTGGATCAACGGCCATCCGGTCCACCTCCGGGGAACCGTGGAAAACGCCGTGTTCCCACAGACCGGGCATACTCCGATGGATGAGGATTCGTGGGCGCGCATTATGCGGATATGCAAGGATTACGGATTGAATCATATGCGCTTCCATTCCTGGTGCCCTCCGGATGCGGCCTTCCGTGCAGCCGACAAGGCCGGCGTCTATCTGGAAATCGAGATGCCTATGTGGGGAAAGGACGCCCTTGAAGACGAGGCGCGCTACAACTTCTTCCGTCGCGAGGTCAGGGCCATCCTGAAGGAATATGGAAATCACCCGTCCTTCCTGCTGTACTGCAACGGGAACGAGATCCAGGGCAACTTTGATTTCGTGGAGGAATTGACCGCCGCGGCCATCGCGCAGGACAGCCGCCATCTCTATAGCGGCTCGACGGCACGTGCCCGTGTGCCGTCAGACCAGTATTACATCTCGCAGGATACGCCGAAAGGCCCGGCAAAAGTATATGAAGGGCGTCCCGGTACCGATTGGGATACCAATGAGGCCTGTGATGTGGACGTGCCTGTCATTTCACACGAATCAGGCCAGCGGTGCATTTATCCGCACTTCACCGAGATTGAAAAGTATCACGGTCCTGTCAGGGCCAGAAATCTCGAGCGCTGGCGGGATCTGCTTGCCGCCCGTGGTATGGCAGGGCAGGCCGAAGTTTTTTTCCGGGCGTCCGGAGCACTGACCGTCCTGGAGTACAAGTGCGTTATGGAGGCCCATCTCCGTTCAAGCAACAGCGCTGGATTCCAGCTTCTTTCCCTCAACGACTTCACCGGACAGGGTTACGCTCCCGTCGGCATCCTCGACCCGTTCTGGGACAGCAAGGGGCTGGTGACACCGGAGGAGTGGCGTCGGTTCTGTGCGCCGAGCACCGTGCTCCTCCGCTATCCGAAGAGCGTCTATTATTCAGATGAGACTTTTACGGGCAAGATCGAGGTCTATAATTACACGGATCAAGTCCGCCGGGCGGCGAGGGCGGAATGGAAGGTCTGCGACGCCTCCGGAAAAACACTTCTCAAGGGCGTCGCCGGCAGAATGGCCGTCAGCTCCTATGGCGTCTTCAACGGTCCATCCTTCAAGGTGAACCTCTCTTCCCTCAAGGTCCAACAGGCCCGGCAACTCACTTTGAGCGTAAAAGTCGACGGCTTCGGAGAGAATGCCTGGAAACTATGGGTCTATCCGCATCAGGATATGCCCGTCTCTGACGCTGAAGTGTTGTATGCCCATCAGTTTGATGACGAAGCCAAGGACCGTCTCGAGGCGGGAGGGACGGTGGTCCTGATGCCGGATCCGGAACGTGTCGAGGGACGAAGGTCCGTATTCCACAATCATTTTTGGAATCCGGTGATGTTTGCCTGGGAGCCGATGACCCTGGGCTGCCTCATCGACCCGGACAATCCCATCTTTGATGGCTTCCCGACGTCCTACCATACAGACTTCCAATGGTATGGCATCATCCCCGCCTCCAAGGTGATCGACCTGCAGGAGGGACCGGCGGATCTGTGTCCTTTCATCCAGGTGATAGACGCTTTCGACAGCAACCGGAAACTCGGCCTGGGATTTGAGGCCAGGCTCGGAAACGGGAAACTGGTCGTATTTCCGCTTCGCAGGGACGAAGCCCTCCGCTCTGACCCGGCCGCCCTTCAGCTCCTGAACAGCATCGATGCTTATGTCCACAGTCTTTCTTTCAATCCGGATATTCAAGTAGATGAGGCATTTATCGCTTCATTCTTAAAATAAGAATGCTATTTTTGCAGTATTATGTACCATCCGCGCCTCATATCTTCCATTCTAGCAGCGGCCCTGTTACCTTTTGCTGCATTCTGCTCCTATGCATTCGATACAACAGACTATCGGTTCCACCGTATGCCGGAAACATCCTACTATGGCGGAATCAACAGCATCTCGAAGGACAAACTGGGCCGTATCTGGTTCACCGGTACGGATGCGCTCTATATGTATAACGGAATCTCCTTCGAGCAGGTTTCGACCGAGAATCCATATCCTGGCGTGTGGCTTGACTACCGTTCTGTACAAGCTCTTCCGAATGGAGACCTGACCGTTTCTTCAAATGTAGGCCTTTTCCGTTTCGATTATTCCCGGCATTCGCTGCATCTCGAGGTCAAGGGAGAAATATCCCGGACTGAAGTGGACGCGGACGGTGCGCTCTGGTTCATTCACGACAATGTCCTTGCCCGCTATCGGGACGGTGAATTGACGGCATTCCCATATTCCGATCCTGCCGTCGTGCCCAACTATAGTCACGTCACTGCCGGCCACGTATTCATTTCTTCCGGGGCTGACGTATGGAAGCTTGATCCTGCGGATGGAAGCTATGCATTCTTCGGGTCCTATCACGGGTCCGTTTCCGAGACTGGCATTTCGGACATTATCTGGCACGACGGATTTTTCTACCTCCTTTCGGAGCGCAACGGACTTTATGAGTGTCATCCGGACGGAAGCATCCGCCGCCATTTTGACGGAATCGACGGAATCTCCAAGCAACTGTTCGTCGACGCCCGGGGAATATTCTGGATTGCGACCCAGTATGGTATCGTTTTCATCGATCCGGTGTCGGGGGAACGTAAACTGAAGCGTTCCGAGCCGGACGATTTCTTCTCATTGCCCAATGACTCCGTCTGGTCCATCTTTGAAGCGGCTGACGGAGAAGTCTGGGTAGGGACGTATGGAGGCAGGCTTGCCTACCAATCCTTCCTGGATGATGACGCCGGGCTGGTCCATCCTTCAGCGGGAGGATTGAGCCATCCTATCGTCAGCGCCTTTGCCGAAGACGCTTCCGGAAGGGTGTGGATCGGTACTGAAGGCGGTGGCATCAACTGCTGGAGCAAGGAGGAGCACAGCTTCGTCGATTATCGGATCGTGAATGACTGGAAGACCGATTTCAGTCAGGTGAAAAGGCTGAAATGTGTCGGGAATGACCTCTATATCGCCTCCTTCCACGGAGGGATTTCCATCCTCGACACAAGCACGGGCCGGCTGTCGGCGCTTCCTGTCAGGGATCCGGCCTCCGGAAGTGCCATCCCTGTCTATGATTTCGAACTGGACGGACGGAAGGGTATCTGGCTTTCCAATCCGGATATGGACTTTATGTACTGGAATCGTTCCGGCGAACGCGTGGAAAAGGTTTATGGCGTCCTGGAAGACGGCTCGCAACTCCGTCTGCGGGTCGAGTCCTTCTACGCCACCGAAGACGGGCGCCTCGTGCTGGCCACCCACCGGGGAGTGGTCGTTCTGGACGGAGCCAGCCGCAGGGTCATCAGGACTTATCTTGTCCCTGGCGAGGATGTGAGGCAGAACTATTTCAACTGCCACTGCCGGGTGGGCGAGACGGAGACTTGGTTCGGGACGATGGGGTCCGGGGTGGTCAGGCTTGCAGACAATGGCAGCTTCAAGTTGCTGGAGGATGCCGAGGGGAACACGCTCGCAGGTCGCAGGGTCTTCTCCATCCAGAATGACATCCGGTCCGGAGATGTGTGGATCAGTACCGATGACGGCCTCTATGTGTACAAGGCAGGCGTTTCCCTGTTCGAGAAGGCGAGAATCGGCTCCGGTGGCAGCTGCGGCGCCTTCTATATCCGCTCCGGATACGCCCTGGCGGATGGTACGATCCTCTTCGGAGGCACCAATGGGCTCATCGCTTTCAATCCGGCACGGATCGAACGCAATACCCAGAAACCTCGTGTTTATTTCAATTCCTTCAAGGTCAACAACCAACTGATGAATCCGGGGGAGAGCGGTTCTCCGCTGAGGTATTCGATTGAATACTACGGGATGCCGGAGGCAGGGAAGAAAAGCATCCGGCTTGACAACAACCAGTCGAATTTTGAAATCGGTTTTGCGTGCGACAGCTATCTGGATGCTTCAGGCAATGACTATTCATACCGGATGGTCGGCGTCTCTGACGACTGGATCATCCTGCCGGCCGGTCAGCAGTATGTCCGCTTCAACAATCTTCCGGCTGGCCGTTATCGCTTTGAGATAAAGGCGGCGAACAATGTGGGTCTTTGGGGAGACGAAGTCAGTACGCTATCCTTACGGATACGGCCTCACTTCCTGCTTTCACCGGTCGCTTACCTCATTTACATTCTCTTCATTGCCGTGATCATTTGGGGCATCTGGTCCTGGTCGACCAAGAGGAAGATGCTTGAGCAGCAGCTCGAACTCGAGATTGAGAAGCAGGAGAACCTGCGCGAACTGACCAGGCTCCGGAACGAATTCTTCACAAACATCTCCCACGATCTGAAGACGCCGCTTACCCTGGTCGTCGATCCGCTCAAGCAGTTGGAAAAAGAGATTCCCGAAGAGGCGCCCTACCATAAACTGGTCGTGATGATCGGAAGGAACATTGCCAGGATCCAACGGATGCTGACCCAACTCCTTCAGTTCCGCCGGATAGAGTCCGTAAAACCTCCGGTCAATGCCGTTCCGGGTGACCTGGTCAAATTTGTCGACAGCTTATTCTCGCTATTCGAGTTCTATGCCAACAAGAAGGGCATTGAAACCGAGTTTATGCCTTGGACCGACAGCTATATGGCCTATTTCGACACCGATATGATCGAAAAGGTGTTCTCGAATCTCTTTTCCAACGCCGTCAAGTACTCTTCCGGTGAAGAGTATGTCGGAGTCCGCATCGCCCCGGCGCCCGCAGAGGAAATCCCTCAGGGGACGGAGGTCGATGCAAACGCGAAGTGGTTGATGTTCACGGTGACAAATACCGGAAGCGAGATCCCTCAGAGCCGCTTCAAGACCATCTTCGAACCTTTCAACAATGAGGGGAAGACCCATCTTGAATTCGAGTCCCATACCGGACTGGGACTAGCCATCGTCCAGGCGCTCGTCACGGATATGAAGGGTGTCATTTCCGTGTCCTCGTCTGACAACCGGGTGAGTTTCACGGTGCTTTTGCCTTTAGTGCCGTGCACCGGGACCGACGGACATACAGACACGTCTGAGGCAGATGATGATACGTACGACTATGCGGCGTCCGAGATCGATGCGATGATTTCTGAAATCGATGAGATGGAGGAGGACGGCAAGCATATCCGCAAGACATACGATATCCTGGTGATCGAGGATGACAAGCAGCTGCGCAGTTACCTGGAACAGCGTCTTTCGGCACATTACAACGTCTACACGGCATCCAACGGCGAAGACGGCATCGCAAAAGCCGGGAAAATCCTCCCGAATATCATCATCACGGACCTGCTGATGCCCAAGGTGAACGGTTTCGACGTCTGCCGCCGGCTGAGGACCGGAATGAAGACCTCCCACATTCCCATCATCGTGCTGTCCGCGACCGGAGGGGATACAAGTTTCAAGATTGAAGCCCTCGAAAGCGGTGCCAATGTCTTCCTGGACAAGCCGGTGGACATCGACTTCCTCCTGAAGCAGATTTCCAACCTCATCAATAGCCAGATCAAGCTCAAGGAACTCTACAGCAGGCGTTTCGTTGCGGAGCCTTCGAAGATCGCATACAGTTCCGTCGATGAGGAGCTTATGAAGAAGGCGGTGGGCTTTGTCGAGAAGAATTACGATAATGAAAACTACGGCGTCGAGGACTTCGTGTCCGATATGGCCATATCAAGAACCCGTCTTTATCAAAAGATTACGGACCTTACCGGAATGAGCATCAAGGCGTTCATCCTGGATATCCGCCTGAAAAGGGCGAGCCAGCTCCTGCGGGAGACTGAGTACACGGTGGCGGAGATTTCCACGATGACCGGCTTCGCCAGCCCGAAGTACTTCAGTGTCTGCTTCAGGCGTCATTATGGTCAGTCTCCGACAGAATTCAAAACCAATGCAGATGCAGAAAAGACCCTCAAATAAGAGACTGGTCCCTTTCCTGGCATTCATCCTTCTTTGTACGGGAATGAAGGCCGCGCAGTACCCCCGGGGATTCCTGATCGAGGCGGAAAGCTTCAGCAACAAGGGCGGGTGGCAAGTGGACCAACAGTTTATGGACCAGATGGGATCTCCCTATCTCATCGCCCACGGCTTGGGCGTACCTGTCGCCGACGCAAGTACGGAACTGCGACTCGGGAAGGGAATTTGGCACGCTTGGGTGAGGACCTATAACTGGACTTCTCCCTGGTCTGCCGAAAAGGGCCCCGGCGGTTTCATTGTAAAGCTTGGTGGCAAGAGCCTGGGGGTCACGGTGGGCACGGAGGGCGATTGCTGGCAGTGGCAGTATGCCGGCTGCGCCAAGGCCGGCGGCAAGAAGACCCGGCTGGCACTGTGCGACCTCGGTGGCTTCGACGGAAGGTGCGATGCCATCTTCCTCAGCCAAGACCCCGACGCGGTGTTACCGTCCTCCGTCGAGGAAATCAATGCAATGAGACTTGCGCTCAACGGCCTTTCCAGCCGCACCCAAGAATATGATTTCGTGGTAATTGGCGGTGGTATCGCCGGTATGTGCGCTGCAGCCGCGGCATCCCGGAACGGGCTGAAGGTGGCGCTTGTCAACGACCGCCCCGTGCTGGGAGGGAACAACAGTTCGGAAATCCGTGTACACCTGGGAGGACAGGTGGAGATCGGACCTTACAACCGTCTGGGACGTATGCAGCGGGAATTCGGTCATACGAAGCAAGGGAATGCCCAGCCGGCCGTAAACTACCGTGACGATGCCAAGCAGGAATTCATTGACCGTGAAGAAAATGTCACGCTCCTGGCACCTTATCACGCCGTGGCCGTGGATTCCGACGGAAAGCATATCTCCAGCGTCACGGTCAAGCACATTGAGACCGGTGAGGAAATCATCCTGGAGGCGCCGTTGTTCTCGGATTGTACGGGAGACGGTACCGTCGGAGTACTTGCGGGCGCTGATTGGACCCAGGGTCGTGAGAGCAAGGCGGAGTTCCAGGAAAGATCGGCTCCGGAGGTTGCGGACCTTTTGAATATGGGTGCCTCCGTGCAGTGGTATTCCAAGGAGGATGAGCGCCCAAGCCGTTTCCCGGAGTTCTCCTATGGGATCACTTTTGACGAATCGAATGCGCAAAAGGTGACGATGGGCGAATGGACCTGGGAGACAGGAATGGACCGGGACCAGGTCCTGGAGGCGGAGCGGGTGCGTGACTATGGTCTCCTGGTGGTCTATTCCAACTGGAGTGCCCTCAAGAACCATATCGCTGTCGAGCGTTATGCCAGACGCAGCCTTGACTGGGTCGCCTACGTGGCGGGGAAAAGGGAATCCCGCCGTCTGCTCGGCGACCACATCCTTACTCAAAATGACATCGACAAGGCCATCCATTACGATGACGGCACCTGCACCACGACCTGGAGCATCGACCTCCATTTCCCTGACAGGGAGAACGCCCGGCAATTCCCGGGCAACGAGTTCAAGTCCGCTACCGTGCACGACTGGATATTCCCTTATGAGATTCCCTATCGCTGTTTCTATTCCCGAAACGTGGACAATCTGTTTATGGCGGGCCGAGACATCAGCTGCACCCATATTGCGCTGGGAACCGTCCGGGTGATGCGAACGACCGGTATGATGGGGGAGGTCGTAGGAATGGCGGCAAGCATTTGCCACGACAAGGGGTGCTCGCCCAGAGGGGTCTACACAGACTGGCTCCCGGAATTGAAAGCCTTGATGAAAAGGGGAGCCGCACGGAACGACGTGGAACTCAACAATCAGGATTTCAATCTGGCAAACCGCTATCTTCCGAAGCCGAAAGCCTATATGGATGCCGATCCGGCCCATTCGGCGACATCTTGTTATGCTGTCCTTGAAGGCGATACGCTCTACATTGGCAACGCATTGATCCATCGCACCTTCGTTTGGAATGAAGGCAATCTGAAGACGGTCGCCGTCAAGGACCGGGCTACCGGCCGTGCGTTCGTCAACCGCTCCGGAACCCCCGACTTCGTCTTTACCGAGGTGGAATATCCTGCCTCGGACGGGAGTCTTGAAGTGAGGATGGTGGAGTCTGACGCCATCCGACCCGCACATATGCTCGCAGTGGTCTCTTATAGATATGGGCCCTATCAGGTACGCCGCGAGTGGCGTATCTATGAGAACTGTCCGGCGCTTGCCGTGGACAATTTCGTGTGCGGAGAGCCGGCATCGGTCCCTGTCACGGCAGGGAATCAGAAGAGCGGCGGGGCCCCCCTTCGCCTGGAATGCCTGGACATCGGGGGAGACCACTGGCACGCGCGAGCTGTGGAGTTCAGCGATGTTACGGATTGGAACAACAACCTGGTGAAGACGGTCGATTTCATCCCGTTCCATAAACTGGGCTACCGTGGCAACCTCCTCTTCTCCCGCGATGTGGACGGCAACGGGCTGTTCTTCCTCAAGGAGGCCCCGTGCACCGGTATGCAGATTGCGAGCGACGGTGCCGACTTTGAGGCGGAGGCCGGAAAGTTCCTTGTGAAGGGACTTGGCGCAGAGTCAGCCGACCTGCAAAGCGGTGAATGGGTAAAACTCTATTCGACGGTGACCGGCGTGTTCGGAGAAGGGGAACTCTCTCCACTCCTTGCACTTCACGCTTACCAGAAGCGTATCCGCATTCACGATGCCAAACGCGATGAAATGGTGATGATGAATACCTGGGGCGACCGCAGTCAGGACGCCAAGGTCAACGAAGCGTTCTGCCTCCGGGAACTTGAGAAGGCGGCACGCCTCGGCATTACCCATTTCCAGATAGATGACGGCTGGCAGGAAGGCAAAAGCCCCAATTCCGCGTTAGGAAAGGGTTCTTTCGCAGACATCCACAGGAACCCGCTCTATTGGACTCCATCAAGGGACAAATACCCGTCCGGACTGGCTCCGGTGGTGGAGAAGGCAAAGGAACTCGGCATTGAGCTGGGGCTGTGGTTCAACCCGAGTGCCCAGAACGACTTCGAGGACTGGGAGAAGGACGTCGAGGCCGTCGTGGGACTGTTCAATGCCTATGGTATCGAAGTCTTCAAGATTGACGGCGTCTCGATCCCGAACAAGAAATCGGAGGAAAACTTCCGTCGCTTCCTGGATGGGGTGCTCGCCCGGACCGGCAATCAAGTGGTGTTCAACCTCGACGTGACTGCCGGTCGCAGGGGAGGCTACCATATGTTCGGCGAATACGGGAACATCTTTCTGGAGAATCGTTACACGGACTGGCGCAACTATTACCCGTACTGGACGCTTCGCAACCTTTGGCAACTTTGCCCATATGTGCCGGCTGAAAGGCTGCAGGTGGAGTTCCTCAACAAATGGCGGAACGCGGACAAATATGAGGGGAGTTCATTCGCTCCGCAAGGATATGATTTCAGTTACGTTTTCGCCACGACGATGGCCGGTCAGCCTCTCGCCTGGTTGGAGGCCTCCAACCTGCCCGAGGAGGCTTATCTCATCTCAGAACTCGTAAAGGAGTATGTCAATGTGGCGCCTTCCTTCCACGAGGGCACCATACTCCCGATCGGAGATGAGCCCTCAGGACGTGCCTGGACGGGTTTCCAGTCCATACAGAAGGGCAAGGGCTACGTCATTGTCTATCGGGAAGACAATCCGAAGGTCAAGGCAGGAATGCGCACCTGGTTCCCTGAAGGGACATTGGTCAAATTCGGCCTTGTGCTTGGAGATGGCGCTGATTTCACCTCTGTCGCCGGCAGAAACGGTGAGGTGGAGTTCTCCCTTCCCACAAGGAACAGTTTCGCACTTTATCGTTACACAATTGAAGAATAATCCGATGGTATCAAGACTTTCCAAGGCAGCCCTGGCACTCGCGCTCCTGGGCGCATCGTTTTCCGCCAGCGCACAGTCCCGACCGGACTTGATCCAGAATGTCTATGGACGGAATATCCACTATCTCAACGGGAAGTGGAACGCGATCATCGACCTTTATGACCAGGGGCGCGGCAAGGAGATGTGGCTTGACCACAAGGTGGAGAACAACACCCAGTTCTATGAATACGCTTGGGAAAACGGCCTGGTCCTCAATGTCCCCGGTGACTTCAACAGCCAGTTACCGCAACTCCGGTATTATGAGGGAACGGTCTGGTATTCACGCAGATTTGATGTCAAAGAGGGTGTGGATTCCTCAGAGCGTATCTTCCTATATTTCGGGGCGGTCAGTCAGCGTTGCACCATCTGGCTCAATGGTGAGGAAGTGGGCGGCCACGACGGAGGATTCACCCCTTTCCAGATCGAGGTGACAGGCAAGGTGAAGGCGAAGGACAACTTCCTGGTGGTCGAGGTGAACAACGAGCGTCGAACTGATGCAATCCCCGCATTGTCTTTCGACTGGTGGAGTTATGGCGGCATTACCCGCGATGTGATGCTTGTACGCACCCCGAAGGTCTTCATCAAGGACTATATGGTCCAGCTGGACAAATACAAAGCGGACATCATCCACGTCGATGTCACGATGTCCGATGCCGTCCCTGCGGGTTCTTCCGTGGTGGTCAGCATCCCTGAGCTCAAGGTCGCCAAGACCGTCGATCTCGACAAGGATGGGAAAGGCACGGCGTCCATCAAGACCAGGAAGCTCCGGCGATGGTCTCCGGAAGACCCGAAATTATACGAAGTCAGGCTCACATACAGCGGCGGTGATGCATTGGGCGAGATGATCGGCTTTCGCAACATCAACGTGGAGGGCACACATATCCTGATCAATGGAAAGAATACCTTTATGCGTTGCATTTCCTTTCACGAGGAGATTCCACAGCGTATGGGACGGGCCTGTACGGAAGAGGACGCATCTTTGCTCCTGAATGAAGTCCGGGAATTGGGCGCCAATATGGTTCGCCTGGCCCACTACCCGCAGAACGAGCATATCGTCAGGCTCGCCGAGAAGATGGGCATCCTCATCTGGCAGGAGATTCCGGTGTGGCAGGGGATTGATTTCGGGAATGAACGCACGATGGACAAGGCCCTCACGATGTTCTCGGAAATGCTCTACCGTGACAAGAACCGTTGCGCTGTCGGGTTCTGGGGTATTGCCAATGAGACACGTCCTTCAACGGCCCGTAACGCCTTCCTTCGCAAAGAGCTCGGATTTGCTCGCAGCGTCGACTCGACACGTCTCTATACCGGTGCCTTCGACAACGTATACTACAAGAAGGAATTTGGCGAATATCGCATTGAGGACGACCTCATCAATGACCTTGACGTAGTATCGTTCAACAAATACATCGGCTGGTACGAAGCGTGGCCCTGCGACCCGTCGGCGTGCAGATGGAATGTGGCTGCAGGCAAGCCTGTCATCATCTCGGAGTTCGGCTCGGAGGCGCTTTACGGCCGGCACGGCAATGGCGAGGCGGCGAGTTCCTGGTCGGAGGAATACCAGGCCGGCCAGTACCGGAAGAACCTGGAGATGTTCGACCGGATTCCCAATCTGGCCGGCATCAGCCCGTGGATCCTCTTTGACTTCCGCTCTCCTTTCCGTTTCCACCCGACCAACCAGAATGGGTGGAATCGCAAGGGACTCCTTTCCGACCAGGGCCAACGCAAGATGGCCTGGTACGTCATACACGACTATTATGCCCGGAAGAAGGCTGAATCTGCGTCCGGGGAAGGGGGAAAGCCTGCCGCCGCGGAACGTCCGGTTTATAAGGATGCGTCAGCCCCTGTCGAGCGCCGGATAGAAGACCTTCTCTCCCGGATGACTCTCGAAGAAAAGATCCTCCAGTTGAACCAGTATACGCTTGGCCGGAACAACATCGAAAACAATCTCGGAGAGACGGTGAAGCAAGTGCCTGCCGAGGCGGGTTCGGTCATCTATTTCGGTGACGACGCCAAGTTGCGCAACGCTATGATGAAGCGCTGTATGGAAGATTCGCGACTCGGTATTCCGATGCTGTTCGGCCACGATGTGATTCACGGCTACAAAACGATTGCACCGATTCCGCTTGCCATGGCAGCAAGCTGGAATCCGGCTCTCGTGCAGGAATCCTGCCGCATCGCGGCCAGGGAAGCGTCATCTTGCGGTGTGGACTGGACATTCTCTCCGATGGTCGATGTAGCACACGACCCACGCTGGGGTAGAGTGATGGAGGGGTACGGCGAGGATCCCTATCTCACGTCCGTATTCTGCCGGGCTGCCGTCAAAGGCTATCAGGGTGACGACCTCGGCGCGGAAGGGACCATCGCTGCCTGCCTCAAGCACTTTGTAGGTTATGCGGCTTCTGAGGCCGGTCGCGACTATGTCTATACGGAGATCTCCGACCAAACTCTTTGGGATACCTATTTCCCTCCTTTCAAGGCCGGTGTCGATGCCGGAGCAAGCACCTTGATGAGTTCATTCAATACCATCAGCGGGATCCCTGCTTCCGCCAATCACTACACAATGACCGAGGTCCTAAAGGGAACGTGGGGATTCGACGGCTTCCTTGTCTCCGACTGGGATGCCGTCAAGCAACTGATCAACCAGGGTATGGCCAGGGACGAGAAGGAGGCTGCCGCGCTTGCGTTCAATGCAGGACTGGATATGGATATGGTGGATGACATCTACAGGAAGCATCTGGTGGAACTGTTCGAGGAAGGCATCGTCTCCCGGAATCTCATCGATGACAGTGTCCGCAGGATATTACGCATCAAGTTCCGCCTCGGCCTTTTTGACCGTCCTTATACCCCCGAGCTTCCTGCATCAAAGGCCTATCTCCAGCCGGACGCCCTCGCCGCTGCGGAGGAACTGGCTCAGCAATCAATGGTCCTTCTCAAGAATGAAGCCCAGCTCCTGCCGTTGAAAAAGCAGGGCAAGATCGCCCTTATCGGACCACACGTCAATACGCAGAAGGATCTCATCGGCAATTGGAGGGGCAGGGGAGAGGACAAGGATGTCATCACTCTTGCAGATGGCTTCAGGAAGGAATTCGCGGGTTGCGAATTGTTGGTCGCAGAGGGATGCGGTATGGAGGATTCCGACCCGGAGATGCTCGTCGAGGCTCTCGAGGCCGCAAAGGCTGCGGACGTCGTGGTCCTGACCATCGGGGAAAGAGCCGGCTGGACCGGGGAAAACACCTCCCGGACGAGCATCGCCATTCCGCAGTGTCAGGTCGATCTGCTCAGTGCCGTGAAGGCCCTTGGAAAGAAGGTGGTCGTCCTTGTTGCGTCAGGCCGCCCCAACGACCTTTCCGCCGTCGAACCTCTGGCCGATGCGATGGTCGAAATCTGGATGCCGGGGAGTACCGCAGGCTCTGCGGCGGCCGGCATCGTGAGCGGCCGATACAATCCTTCCGGCCGGCTCCCGATCACCTTCCCGATGTCCACCGGTCAGATTCCGATTTATTACAATCGCCGCAACAGCGCCCGGCGTGGTACGCAGGGCATCTACAAGGATATGACCAGCGACCCTCTGTATACCTTCGGTTATGGCCTGAGCTACAGCAAGTTTGAGTATGGAGACATACGGATTTCCACGGATGTCCTTGATGCAGATTCACAGTTCGTCGTGAAAGTGGATGTCCAGAATGTGTCTGACGTGGACGGGATGGAAACGGTGCAACTTTACATTTGCGATCCTTACTGTAGCATTGCACGTCCGGTCAAGGAACTCAAGGCCTTTGACAAAAGGACAATAAAGGCGGGAGAGACCGAAGAGTTCTGCTTCACCCTCGATCCGAAGCGTGACTTTGCCTTTGTGGACCGCAATGGCCGGCCTCTACTCGAGCCCGGTGAATACCGGATCATAATCGGTGATAAGATGAAGCGTGTTGACCTTCGCTGGTAGGAAACGTGGAAACGATTAAAAGATTTATAGTTGTCTTGTTCGCCCTGTTGGTGGGCGACAGCCTTTCCGCACAACGGTCGGAGACCCTTTTGACGTCCTGGAAATTCCATCTTGGCGATGAGCCGGCAGCCGCGTCACCTGATTATGACGACTCCGGCTGGGCCAGGGTCGTCATCCCTCACGACTGGGCCATCACCGGGCCGTTCGACATCAGGCACGACCTCCAGAATGTGGCTGTCATCCAGAATGGAGAGACTGCCGCCACCTTGAAAACAGGCCGTACCGGTGGCCTTCCGTACATCGGCTGCGGGTGGTATCGGACCAGTTTCGAGACGCTCGCCGATTCACGGATGGAACTCGTCTTCGATGGCGCTATGTCGGAGCCGAAAGTGTATGTCAATGGCCACGAAGTCTGTTTCTGGCCATATGGCTATAACAGTTTTCACTGCGACGTCAGCCCCTTCATCAATCCTGCCGGCGAGCGGAATAATGTGTCCGTGCGGCTAGAAAATCTTCCGTTCTCTTCCCGCTGGTATCCGGGTGCCGGTCTCTACAGGAATGTCCACCTTGTAAGTACCTCCCAGGTGGCCTATGTGCCAGTCTGGGGGACGTATGTCACGACTCCCGAAGTGAGCAGGTCTGCCGCCACCGTGCATATTGAGACTTCCGTCGTGGCTTCGGAGGGCAAAATGATCGAATGCCGGACTGCGTTGAAAAATCTTGATGGAGAAGTGGTTGCCTTCTCGGCAGTCGAAGATGTATTTGCCGGCAAGCCATTCGTGCAGGAACTGACTGTCGAAGAACCTGCTCTCTGGTCTCCGGAGACGCCCCATTGCTATACGGCCGTCACCTCCCTTTATGTGGACGGCAGATGTGAGGATACCTATGAAACGCTCTTCGGCATACGCAGCATCGAGTTCAAGGCTTACGAAGGCTTCTTCCTCAATGGGGAGAGGCGCCAGTTCAAGGGTGTCTGCAACCATCACGACCTCGGCCCTCTGGGGGCGGCCGTCCACGTAGATGCTCTTCGCCATCAGTTGGCCCTTCTGAAAGATATGGGTTGCGATGCCATCCGGACTTCCCACAATATGCCGGCCCCGGAACTCGTGCGCCTCTGCGATGAGATGGGGTTTATGATGATGATCGAGCCCTTTGATGAATGGAACGACGCCAAGTGTCCAAACGGGTATCATCGCTGGTTCGACGAATGGGCAGAAAAAGATATGGTCAATATGCTGCACCAGTACCGAAACGATCCTTGCGTGATCTTGTGGAGCATTGGCAATGAAGTCCCTTCGCAGAGAAAGGATGATGGCTGGAAAACGGCGGCCTTCCTCCAGGATATCTGCCATCGCGAGGATCCTACCCGCCCTGTCACCTGCGGAATGGACCAAGTGGATGCGGTTCTCGCCAACGGCTTTGCGAAGGTACTCGACATCCCCGGCATCAACTACAGGACATACAAATACCTGGAAGCCTACGAGACGCTCTCCCGCGGCTTCATCCTTGGATCTGAAACGGCCTCGACCGTCAGTTCCCGGGGCATATATCATTTTCCTGTGGTCAAAGGTTTCAGTATTCGCCACGAAGACAACCAATCATCCGGCTACGACCTTGAAGCCTGTAAATGGTCCAACATCCCGGACGTTGATTTTGCGCTCGCGGACGATTACAAGTGGAACCTTGGACAATTCGTATGGACCGGCTTCGACTATCTCGGTGAGCCAAGTCCGTACGATACGGATGCGTGGCCGAGCCACAGCTCGGTTTTCGGCATCATTGACCTCGCCTCCATCCCGAAAGACAGATATTACCTCTACAGAAGTGTTTGGAATACCGATTCGCCGACGCTCCACATCGTTCCGCATTGGACCTGGCCAAGCCGGGAAGGCTTGGTGACCCCGGTGTTTGTGTACACTTCGTATCCGGAGGCCGAACTGTTCGTCAACGGGATCTCACAAGGCCGCAGGACAAAGAACGCGATGGCCGGTTATCCGGCCCGTGGACTTCAGGATGAGGACGTGGAAAGCCGTTATCGTCTGATGTGGGATAATGTCGTTTATCAGCGCGGAAAGGTTGAAGTGGTGGCTTATGACAAAGATGGCAGGAGGGTGGCTTCCGAGGTCGTACGTACTGCGGGACAACCGCACCGGCTCAAACTGGAGCAGGCCAGTCCGGCGGACGGAAGGCTCGTTTATTATACCGTGAGCGTCGTGGACAGACAAGGTGTCGAGGTCCCGGATGCCACGGACGAAATCATCGTCAGCGTCAAGGGTTCAGGCCGCTTCAAGGCGATGGCCAACGGCTACCCGACCTGCCTCGAACTCTTCCAGGAACCGCATATGCATCTTTTTGCCGGCAAACTCACCGTCATCGTCGAGCGTGACTCATCCGCACCGGTGGAATTGACGGTTACAGCCAAAGGTCTCAGGAAGGCACAGGCAAGAATCTACTGATTGACTGATTGAGACGTTTTCTGATACAAGGGCTAGGGGAGCATATCGCCGAAAATGTGTAACTTAGCCCAGATCAATCGTTTTGTATCGGTTCATATCTCAATTATATGATAACCCAGCATAATATACTGCCGCACTGGCACCCGGAGGCAGACTTTTCAGCCCTCTCGTTCTTCATCCGGAGAATGAATACGAACGGGTTTATCAAGCCCGACAAGGTGCCGCAGGCTGTTCTGCCGGCAATTGGGTTCATCTATCTGACAGAAGGAGAAATTCTGGCCGAAGTGGATTCCGAGCCTTACCTTTGTGGGGCCGGTCATC
Source organism: uncultured Bacteroidales bacterium (assembly GCA_947307265.1). Lineage (GTDB taxonomy): Bacteria > Bacteroidota > Bacteroidia > Bacteroidales > UBA932 > Cacconaster. Next base: position 32,125 of record CAMZIP010000004.1, read on the forward strand.
TTCTGCTGATCCCTCCAGAGCATCCGTTTGCCATCCTGCACTACAGCGATGCAGTTGGCTATACGGGTATGTTTTCTTCCGGACTCGTCCCTGGCGGTAATAATCTGATGCTGCTCTTGAAAGCCTGCCAGCAGGCCTTCTGGTTTGACGAAGCCTGTTTTGTGGGCGAGTTGTTCAATATGCTGCAGTTATCATTTGAACGGGAAGACGTTTATCATAACGGTTTGATAGAACAAAACCAAGAAGAGGTCATACGTACCGACTATTAAATGTCGGTATATTCATTACTTAACAAAGATAACTTAATATCGGCATAAATCATATTATTATGCCAATATTTAGCCATTAATAAGGGTGGAAACAGCGACCAAAGTCAACCTATCCCAGTAGTAACGATAAAACAGAGTCAACTTCTTTTAGAGATAGACTCGTTCTGAGTCAACCTGAATCCGGAAATGACAACCTAAATCCGGAAAGGACAACGGGGGTCACGTTCGTAAGAGAAGAAGGGGGTCACTTTCCTTCGGAATTTCCAATCTATGTTAAAAAATGTAAAATTACAAACTTTGGCATCAGTACTAAAAAACTTGAACCACGCGTGGTTCAAATGTGGTTCAAATTCTGCCCAAACTATCCGGAATCATCCAAAACTATCCGGAATTAATTTTTCGTATTTCTGATTGATTATAAGCTTTTTATACCGGATAGTACCGGCTACGCACACTTTAGTGCTGGCGCTTTATTTCCCGATGCAGAATGTTAAATTTATTGATATTCAATGAGTTACGTGACACGTGGTTCAAATGTGGTTCAAACTCTTCGGTAATAACTTCCACGTAGCCGGTACTAAAACGGACTAGCAAAAAGCATATCTGAGATCCTTTGAATCATTCTATGGAGAGCAGATTTCGCATAAATAAATCATTGTTTTCTCAGGTGCTCCCAGTCCAGTCGAAGGGTAGGGAAGGCCTGTTGTATCGCAAAGGCTATTGCAAACCGATTGTTATTCCCTTCTGTATAAACACGAATGATAACGACGTCATGTATTCTCTCGACGGAATGAATGACGCCGGCATATTCTCCTCCACCGACAAGTTCAATAAACAATTCCTCGAGAGGAATATCAACATTAGTTGGGGCATCCTCGCTAAACAAATGATTTAAGCGACAATAGAGGTGTTCAAGATCATTAGATGGGCCCAAGACATGTAGTTCGAACTCTCGGGCATATTTCAGTTCATCTTTCCATCGCCCCTCCATCAAACGAAGGTTATCCTTTGCAAAAGGATTTCCCAACGCAATTGCTTCATTGAAATATGATCTTGATTTGCTTTTATTGCGATAAATACCAGCGCGTTCATCACCGTCACCATAGGCGCGGGCAAGCCATTGAAAGGCGTCTTTGTCCCTGCGTCTTGCTAATTCCTCCAGGATAAAATAGGCATTGAACGATGAGCCGGCGAAAAGCATCCAATAAGACATCAAGGTATCATTGTCGATATCTTTCATCCTGTCGACGAACATCTGTCGAAAGTACTCCCGTTCTTCGTTCCTGGCTTCTATGGCTGGTTTATTCTCTATTAGCCAGGCAGGATCCTCAGTCTCATCCATCGCTTCGATACCGGTCTCAAAACTTCTCAGCAACAGAACCAATGATTTATTGTCACTATTCTTTGCCGCTTCGAAAAGTTTTTCTTTCGTAATACGCTTTTTCATATCAATGAGTTTGTATACAAAAATAACAAAATAGAGTTGTAGCTCAAAATGCTATTTATCCCATTTTACGGTTTCACATAAAAGCATCTTGGTTTCCAAACTT
>CAMZIP010000005.1 GCA_947307265.1 uncultured Bacteroidales bacterium
CACCTTTGCAACCTTGGAATCTGAACTCGACCAGGTGACCTTCTTGCCGGCATCTGCCTGGCGTAATTCTCCGCAAGTATGAGTTCTGTACATAATTATTTATTCTCAAACGTATAAGGGTCGCCAATCACCATCGGACGGCCGTTTGCAAGCAGGTTGGTAGCCCAAACGAAATAACCGAGTGCGCTGAGGTGGCAGCCGTCGGTAGTATATTCAGCCTTCAGGTCGCCATTCTCGTCCATCATCTCGCTTGCAATATCGATATAGATATATTCGTAACGCTCCTTGCCGGCCTTGAGAAGTTTGTTGAGTTCTGCGGCGCGTTCGTTGAAGCCTGCATAATCCACGCACTTCGGATTCATAGGAAGGACGCTGTTGACATACAGATGGGTATGCGGCATCTTGGCTGCGATCTCCTTCAGGAGCACCTCATAGTCGGCCCAGATCTCGGTAACAGGCTTGTTGGGGAACTTGATAAGGTCATTGGCCGCAATCATCAGCATAAGCTTGTTGGGGCGGTCTGCGGCGATATCGTCCAGACGGAGACGGACACCTTCGATGCGGTCACCGGCGATACCGCGGTTGATGACGGGGAAACTGGGAAGCAGTTCCGACCACGGTGCGTAATCGGTAAGGCTGTTGCCGAGGAAAACGACGCCGTTGCGTGCGGGACGCATATGCATATGACGGGTAAACATCGAAATGAAGTATGTCTCCGGCTTGCAGTTGGCCTTATCGGCCTCACCGAACCAGTTCTTCATATATTCCTTAACTTCGGGGCTGACCTCCTTGTCGGTGGGGAGAGGCTCGACAATCATCTGCGGAGGAAGACCGACTGCTTCGGTAAGCACCAGCGCAAGATTAGCCAGACCGAGACCGTTGAGCATACGGCCCTGATAAGCATATTCACCTTTGGTAACGGGATTAAGCATCGTAGCGGTGACGGTAAGGCAGGTGAAATCCTTGGAATTGAGAGCGATCATCTCCTTGTTGAGTGCCAGCGCACGGTCTGTCTGCGGTACATTCAGGTACAGGCCGGGAATAACGTCGAGCCAGTACACTTCCGTCTTGGGGGAGAAGTGATGGATACGCTTGACGATACTGATGATACCCTTCTTGATAACTGCGAGGCTGTCATCGTGTGCCAGGTCGTTGAGGCCGACGCTGAGCAGCACTTTGGACGGCTTGTGAATAGCGATGCTGTCAACGCGCGCAAGAACGTGGGGAACTCCATCGCCGGTAATACCGCGACCCTTGACGCGCGGCGAAGCGTAAATCTCGGACCAGTCGGCGCAGTCGAAAACATCGTCACCGAGGAGTACGATATCTCCGCGGTCAACCGGAAGATTGTTGTAGAGTTCTGCTTTGCCCTTCTGGTAATCCTCATTTGCCCACCACTGGGGTGCATCCACGGAAGCGGGATTGCAAGCCGTTAAAACACAGGCAGCCATAGCCAGAATAATTGATAGTTTTTTCATATCTGTTTTTATTGTTTCTACACGTTGAACAAAAAGTGGATTATATCTCCGTCCTGGACTTCGTATTCCTTGCCTTCGCTCCCCATCTTACCGGCTGCACGGCAGGCGGATTCGCTTCCAAGCGCAACGAAATCATCGTAACGGATGACCTCTGCGCGGATGAATCCCTTCTCGAAATCGGTATGAATGACGCCGGCGGCCTGGGGAGCCTTGTCTCCGACGTGAATGGTCCACGCGCGGCACTCATCTGCACCGGCGGTAAAGAAAGTGCGGAGGTTGAGCAGCGCGTAGGCGGCGCGGATAAGGCGCGAAACGCCTGATTCTTCGAGGCCTATCTCCGAAAGGAACATATCCCTCTCTTCGGGATCGTCCAGTTCCGCAATCTCCGACTCGATCTTCGCGGCAATCACCATAATGCCTGCATTTTCGTCCTTGACGGCCTCTCGCAGCGCCTCGACGTACTTGTTGCCGGTGGCGGCGGAAGCCTCGTCCACGTTGCAGACGTAGAGTACCGGCTTGCAGGTCAGCAGGCAGAACTCCTTGCTCAGGCGAACCTCGTCCGGATTCTCGGGCACGACTTCGCGGGCATTGTGGCCCTTCTCAAGCACCTCCTTGTAGCGGAGCAGCAGGTCAAGCGCCTTGCGCGCCTGCTTGTCGCCACCAGTCTGGGCCTGCTTCTGGACCTTGGCGATACGGTTGGTCACCGTCTCCAGGTCCTTTATCTGCAACTCGATATCAATCGTCTCTTTATCACGCACGGGGTCTATCGAACCTTCTACGTGGGTGATATTGCCGTCATCGAAGCAGCGCAGCACGTGGAGGATGGCATCGGTCTCTCGGATATTGGCAAGAAACTGATTGCCAAGGCCTTCGCCGTGACTTGCACCCTTCACAAGACCTGCTATGTCCACGATTTCCACGGTAGCCGGAACGGTCCGTTTCGGGTGGCAGATATCCGTCAGCACCTGAAGCCGACGGTCAGGCACGGTGGTCGAACCGACATTGGGCTCGATCGTGCAGAAAGGGAAATTGGCAGCCTGCGCCTTAGAACTGCTGATGCAGTTGAAAAGTGTCGATTTGCCGACATTCGGCAGGCCTACTATACCACAACGCAATGCCATTCTGAGTCAATTTTCGTAACCGACAAATATAGTAAATATTTAGGAAACGGCCCCGTAAAATCGTTATTGTCAGATTCTCTCGTACACGAGAAATTCGTAGTCGAGTCCGCTCTTTTCATCGTGTCCCATCTCGCTGCGCGATGCAATGCGCCACTGAGTCTCAGGCAGTTCGGGGAAATACGTATCGGCTTCGGCCACTTTCGTGTGAACGCGCGTGAGATATATGCGGGATGCGAGCGGCAGTGCCTCGCGGTAGGTATATCCGCCTCCGATGATAAACACCTCGCCTTCAGCGGCCTTCAGTGCCTCTTCGAGCGTATGTACCATAACGGCCTCGGAATATCCGGTCTCGGCCGGCTGGAGGCTTATGATGATATTGCGGCGTCCGGGAAGGGGCTTACTGCCGAGCGATACCCAGGTCATATAGCCCATTATCACCGTATGTCCCAGCGTAGTACGCTTGAAATACCTGAAATCTTCAGGAATGTGCCAGGGGATTCCGCCGCGGCAGCCAATGGCATTGCACAGATCCGCAGCAACTATCATATTGACCTGTGTCATACTGCAATAGGTGCTTTGATGGTCGGATAGGGATCATATCCGACCAGGTTGAAATCTTCGTATTGGAATGAGAAAATATCCTTCTTTTCGGGGTTGATCTCCATCTTCGGCAGCGACTTGGGCTCGCGCGAAAGTTGAAGTTCGACCTGCTCGAAATGGTTGCGGTAGATATGCGCATCGCCCAGCGTGTGAATGAATTCGCCAGGCTTGTAACCGCATACCTGAGCTATCATCATCGTCAGAAGTGCATAGGAAGCGATGTTGAACGGTACTCCGAGGAATACGTCCGCACTGCGCTGGTAGAGTTGACAGGAAAGCCTTCCGTCCGCCACATAGAACTGGAACAGTGCGTGGCACGGAGGAAGCGCCATCTTGTCTATCTCGGCGGGATTCCAGGCGGTAACGATATGCCTGCGACTGTCGGGATTCGTCTTAAGTTGCTCCACAACCTGCGCCAACTGGTCTATCGTGCGTCCGTCAGGTGCCGGCCAACTGCGCCACTGGTGACCGTAAACCGGTCCCAACTCACCCTGCTCATCGGCCCACTCGTCCCAGATGGTAACGCCGTGATCATTCAGATAACGGATATTGGTATCACCGGCAATAAACCAGAGAAGTTCGTAGATAATGGACTTCAGGTGGACTTTTTTAGTGGTCAGCAGCGGGAATCCGGCCTCCAGGTCGAATCGCATCTGATAGCCGAATACGCTCTGCGTTCCGACGCCCGTACGGTCTTCTTTCATAGTGCCGTTGGCGCGGATATGCCGCAACAGATCGAGATATTGTTTCATAATGGGCAAAATTACGAAGAATGTGTGACATTTCGTTAAAAAGTTGGTATCTGCGACGCTTCTGCCGCTGGGAGCAAAACGATGGGCAAATGATCGCTCACACCGCCGTTGTAACGCGGTCCGAGCCAGGTTCGCAGGGGTTTCCGGCCGCCGAATGACTTGTCTTTTTCGAGCAGGAAATCAGGAGCGAATATCTCCATCCTTAAAGGGACCGCCGATGCCGTATGAAACTGGTCTATCAGTTCCCAGTTGCCGCGAAATCGCAGCGTCCCGCGTCCCTCAACCGCCAGCGGCAGGGCGAGATTGTCAAGCCCCAGATCCACGTGGTCCGGAGTGTCGTTGAAATCGCCCGTTACGACTATTTTGCTCCGTTCTTTGACCTGCGGATGCTCCTCAAAACAGGCTTTCAGCGAATCCGTGATATGTCTGACCACACCCGCGGCCGCCTCCCTGCGTCCCTGCGACCCCTGTACCCCTCCCAGTTTCGACGGCCAGTGCACGACAAGAAGATGCAGGGTATCTGCGGCAACTCCTTTTACATACAAAATATCCCTCGTAGGAGGTTCCGTCGGCACCGTGAGCGCAGCGACCTTCAGCGGTCGGAACTGCGAACCGCGATAAAGTACTGCCACGTCAATGCCGCGCCTGTCCGGACTGTCCCGGTGGATAATCTCATAATCCAACTTCTCCAGCGGCGTATCGCGTATAAGGCCATACAGTACGCGCTTATTCTCCACCTCCGCGAAGGCCACTATGGTCGGAAAATCCCCATACCGGTCGGCCGCGGCGGCAATCGTCTTGGCTATGGCAGTGGTCTTGCGCTGCAGACGGCGGCGCGTCCAATGCTTCTCGCCCCGTGGCGTAAACTCCTCGTCCGCAGTCAGCGGATCATCGGCCGTATCAAACCAGTTCTCCGTATTCCAGAAGAACACAAACGGCTGTGCCGACAATGTAAAAGTGGTAAATAACAGGCATATAAGCCCTATAATCTCTCGCCTCATTGCTTTCTGTCTCCGGGTGTTAAGGCCACGGAAAGGCCCGGCCGGAGACCGCAAAGATAATACGGGTTTGAGATTTTGCTACCGGAAATTTTCGACCAATCGCGTAAGTGCGATGAAATCCTCGACCGAGAGTTGCTCAGGACGCATATCCAGATATTCTGACTCAGGGCACGGCAGCGAAGCGGCGCGAAGTGAATTGCGAATCGTCTTGCGGCGGAGGTTGAAGGTTGCCTTGACAATCTTCTTGAGCAGAGCCTCGTCGCAGCCTGCCTCGGTGCGGGAATTTCGCTTCAGGCGTATCACGGCCGAACGGACCTTCGGCGGCGGAAGGAACGAGCCGGGTTCCACCGTAAACAGATATTCGATGTCATACCACATCTGCAGAAGCACAGACAGGATGCCGTAGGCCTTAGAGCCGGGAGGCGAGGCAAGGCGCTCGGCCACTTCCTTCTGGAGCATTCCGACCACCTCCGGAACCGCGTCGCGGTAATCCAGTATCTTGAAGAAAATCTGTGACGAGATATTGTAAGGGAAGTTGCCGATTACGGCAAAACTGCCCTGGAATACCTTCTCGAGCGGCAATTGCAGGAAATCCGCCTGCAGCAGCGAGCCCGAAAGTTCCGGAAAATGACTCCGCAGGTATTCTACCGACTCTCCGTCAAGTTCCACGGCCTTGAACTGCAACGAACTGTCGGCCACCAGGAAACGCGTCAGGACGCCCATTCCGGGGCCCACTTCCAGGACCTGTCCCTTCCAGGTGAGGCTGTCCACGATGGCGCGAGCAATGCTCTCATCCCTGAGAAAATGCTGTCCAAGTTCTTTTTTCGGTCTAACAGCTGTCATATCGGTGACAAAAATATGCATTTTTATCCGTTTTTACCCGTTTCTAAACGTTTAAAAGCGTTTAAAAACGTTTCACGGAAATTCATCGGCATTACAAAATCGCGATGGATGCAAATTTTGTCTGTCCGGCGGTGGAATAAGAGCGAATTAATTGGTATTTTTGCAACGTATGGCAGAGAAAGATACCAAAGAATCCCCGCTGCTGAGCCAGTATTACGAGATTAAGGCGCAGTACCCGGACACCATCCTGCTCTATCGCGTGGGCGACTTCTACGAGACATTCGGCGAAGACGCAGTCACCACGAGCAAGGTGCTCGGCATCGTGCTTACGCGCAAGGCGGCAGGAGGCGGTAACTACACCCCGCTCGCGGGCATCCCATTTCACGCCATCGACACATATCTGCCGAAGCTCGTCCGCGCAGGATATAAAGTAGCGGTCTGCGACCAACTCGAGGACCCCAAACTCACGCGCAAACTCGTTAAACGCGGTGTTACGGAGCTTGTCACACCTGGCGTCGCCTACAATGACAATCTGCTCACCGGACGCGAGAACAACTTTCTGGCGAGCGTTGCCTTCGGCAAGGACCGTAACGGTCGCGAAAGCGGCGGTATCGCATTCCTGGATATTTCTACGGGTACATTCAAACTCACAGAAGGCTCGCTCGAGTACATCGACCTGCTGATGGCAGACTTCGCTCCCAAGGAGATCATCGTCGGACGCAGTTATCTGGACGGATTCCGCCGCAGATTCGGCTCCAAGGCATATATTTCGCCGATGGACGAATGGGCGTTCGTGCCGGAGGCCTGCACCCGCAAGATACTCGAAAGGTTCGGGACAGGCTCCCTGAAAGGCTTCGGTATCGAAGATATGCAACTTGCGGTTGCAGCTGCAGGAGCAGCGCTCTTCTATCTGGAGATGACGCACCATACCGAACTCGGTCACCTCAGGACGCTGTCGCGCATAGACCGCGACGAATTCGTCTGGATGGACCGTTTCACACTGCGCAACCTTGAAGTACTCCAACCGATGACACCGGACGGAGTATCGCTGCTGCAGGTTATGGACCGCTGCAAGACTCCGATGGGAAGCCGTCTGATGCGGCAGTGGCTCGCACTTCCGCTGCGAGACCTGCACAGAATCAACGACCGATATGACGCCACAGACGCGCTAAAATCCTCTAAAAAAGTTCTTCACAACCTACAGGACTGCCTTAGCGACATAGGAGATATGGAACGCATACTCTCCAAGGCAGCATCAGGCCGTATTTCTCCGCGTGAGATACTTCAACTTGCGCGTGGGCTAAGAGGTACGGCAGAGGTTCGCAAGATACTTGAAAACTGCATCTCAGCCATCCCGGAAGACTCCGCAAAGCCGGCACTGCTCGAAAAGACCTGCAGCGAACTGGACGCCTGCACTGATCTGGAGCAGAGGATTGCGGCCACTATCCGCGAAGATGCTGCTGCACAACTCGGCACGGGCCCGGTCATCGCAGAAGGACTCAACGAGGAGATAGACAGCCTGCGCAACACTCTCGCGCACGGCAAGGAGATTCTCACGTCGATACAGGAACGCGAAAAGGAAGCCACCGGCATCCCTTCGCTCAAGATAAGCTACAACAATATCTTCGGTTATTACCTCGAGGTGCGCAATATCCACCGCGACAAAGTGCCGCAGGGCTGGATCCGCAAGCAGACTCTGGTCAATGCCGAACGATATGTCACCGAGGAACTCAAGCACTACGAGGAAACCATTCTCGGAGCCGAAGAGAAGATTCTGGCGCTCGAACAGCAGTGCTATGCCGAACTGGTACGGATGATACAGGAAGAGATTCCTGGCCTTCAGCGCAATGCCTCCCTGCTGGCGCAGACGGACTGCCTCTGCTCATTCGCCGAAGTCGCGATCGACAACAAATACTGCCGCCCCGTAATCAACGACTCCCAAGGCCTGTCATTCAAAGACGGACGGCACCCGGTCATCGAGACGCTGATGCCTCCGGGCGAGCCGTATATCGCCAACAGCCTTTCGATGGACCGCGACGACAACCAGATAATCATCCTGACCGGACCCAATATGGCCGGCAAATCAGCGTTTCTGCGGCAGTCGGCACTCATAGTGCTGCTTGCTCACGTCGGCAGTTTCGTGCCGGCCAAAAGCGCCGAAATCGGCCTTGTGGACAAGATTTTCACGCGTGTCGGAGCATCTGACAACATCTCGCGTGGCGAATCGACCTTTATGGTCGAAATGACCGAGACCGCCACTATTCTCAACAACCTCACGGACCGTTCGTTCGTACTGCTTGATGAGATCGGGCGCGGTACGAGTACGTTCGACGGAATGTCCATCGCCTGGGCTATCGTCGAATACCTTCACGGCGTGCGGGCCGGAGCGGAGAGACGTGATACTCCACGTCCGAAGAGCATTTTCGCGACGCATTATCACGAACTTAACGACCTTGAGCGCCTCTATCCGAGGGTACACAACTATCATATCGCCGTCAAGGAGGCCGACGGCAAGGTCATCTTCCTGCGCAAACTCTGCGCCGGAGGCGTGGCGCACAGTTTCGGTATCCACGTGGCGCGAATGGCCGGTATGCCACCGGAGGTTGTCGGCGGCGCCGAGCGCAAACTTGCCGCACTCGAACAGGGTCGCGATGCGGCATCTGCCAAACAGGCAGTCAATCCGGTTCAACTCTCACTCTACCAGCTTGACGACCCCTTGCTGGTGGAGATCAAACACCAACTCAGCCAGAGCGACATCAACTCGATGTCCCCGCTCGATGCATTTGATTTATTGCGCGAACTGAAGAAGAAGATAGGATTGCAGGGATAGGTAATGGGAAAGATTGTGCGTGACCGCACCCGGACGGCATTGTCGCTGTTGGGTGTGTCAATAGGTATATTTACGGTAACCTCCGTACAGATGGCCGTAGGCGCGCTGCGTCAAGGCATTGAGGATTCGCTTGACAGTTTCGGAAGGGACGTACTGATAGTTGACCGGATGCCTATGGAGCCGGAAACTGACGAAGACGGTAATGTCAGGTGGTGGGAATATGCCTCCAGGCCCGATATAACCCTGGCCGAATACCGACATCTGCAGAAGTCCTGTGAAGGACGGGCGGAGTTTGCATACGTCGCCAATCTGGGTGACGGAGTAATCGCAGGAGTAGAAGGCCGGTGGCGGATGGCTGTACCCCATCAATTAGATAGCGGACGGGTATTCACGGCGGCAGAGATAACAGAAGGGCGCGCCGTAGCCCTGATAGGGGCAGACTTCCCGGTGGATAAGATAACCGACGGCAGAATTCGCATCGAGGGATATAGCGCTGAAGTGATCGGAAGGCTCGAACGTGGCGGACTGATGCAACTCTCGCTCGTAGATGCAGACCGCGCTGTCATACTCCCGGCCGCCTTCGCCCGTCGTCTCCCCCTCTGGAATGAGACGGGCTCGCGAATCCTGATACAACCTAAGGCAAACGAAAGCGCACAGACAATTACTGTCAACGATATCCGAATGATGATGCGCAACTACCGAAGGCTTGGGCCCGGTGATCGCGACGACTTCTCCATCAACCGGATGTCACGCCTTGCCGAGGAATTTGAAGACATCCTGAGGACCGTAAACCGTACCGGCTGGATCATCGGAATATTCTCACTTATCGTAGGCGCTATTGGAATAGCCAATATCCTCTTCGTCTCCGTACGGGAACGGACTTCTGAGATAGGACTGAAGATGGCTATAGGAGCGCCGAGAAGACGCATCCTACGAGAGTTTCTTATAGAAGCGATCGGTTACTCCTGCACGGGAGGCGCAATAGGGCTCCTAACCGCAGGATTGGCCGGACTTCTTATACCGTCAGATATTATCTCGGTCGGGTTGACATTAAGCCAGTCTCTGCAAAGCATCCTGTTGGCCACCATCATAGGTATTACGGCAGGACTCGCGCCGGCAATCAGCGCTTCAAAGATGCAACCCGTCCGGGCACTTACATCAATATAAAAAAGCAGGCAGCCTAAAAAGACTGCCTGCCTTATCATATCCGCGTGAACGGTTTAGAATCTAATTCCAAATTTGAGCTGCGGGAATGCAAATGCCGTAATGTTGTGGTTGGCAGCATAGTACGGGTCCTGATCGTTCATCGTCAGCTGCATCAGAGAGTACTGATAAGCAACGGGAGCGACTTCAAGGCCGATGATGAGGCCTTCGCTAAGCGAATACTCAACACCTGTCGTCAAACCACCTCCGAAACCGAAGACCTGGCCTGCACGATAATTAGTACGATAGACATCAATGTCCGTGTACTTCAGCTGACCTGCGTCAGCAAGATCCTCATCGTAGACAGCCTGTCCGGTGTACGGATAAAATGCCTCAACACGAGCAAGCTTGAACATACCGAATACGCCGACATACGGATGAATCCTGGGATTCTTGACATCGAAGTACCAATCAGCGCCAATCTGGGTGAAGAGGCTGTGAGTCACAGCGCCAAGGATGGCCTTCTGTGAATACACGTCACCTACACCAACCTGATTGACCGGAGCGGTCGGATCATAGTTGCCGTCCTGCATACCGTTAAGGTAACCAAGACCGGTGTTCACGCCTTCAATATAGTTCTTGCTGGGCTGAAGGTTTGCCTTGTAAGCAACCATCAGGTTAAGATCGATGTGGTTGGTAAGGAAGTACTTGCCCTGGACACCGATGATATTAGTAAGATTATTGAAGTTGAGTGAACCAGTGTTGAGAACATAAGTCGAAAGGTCGGCGGAAATATAATTGTTACCAAGACCTGCGGCTTCCTGGAAATCATCATTGATAAAGCTGATACCCATAGCGGAACCGTCGGCATTGGGCAACAGGTAGAACAGGCCGGACGCGTCGTTGAAGAACTGACCGTTACCGAGCGCAAGATTTACCTGCCACTGGCCTTTCTTGGGAGCATACATACACTCGCAACCCTCCTGAGGTTGTGCCATTGCAGGCACAACCATCAGGATAGTCAACAGTATTATGCTTAATCTTTTCAACATTGTGTTGATCAGTTGTTAGATTAATAATTGTCTGGGTTGACGATTAAAGTTCGCTGTCGGTAAGATAAACCTCAACTACAGCTTCGTAAGCAGCCTTCTTAGCCTCGAGGTTGGTCTCGGCGATAGCAAGCTTCTCTTCTGCGAGAGTAAGGTTAACCTCTGCAACTTCGAGAGCGAGGAGAGCCTTCTCAACTGCGAGGTCGTGAGAATCGTAACCTGCTTCGTAGAGAGCGAGGACCTTCTTAGTTGCCTCAACTTCGTTCTGTGCCATCTCGATGTTTACAGAGAGGTAGTTCATTACCTTTTCGTAAGCAGCTTCGAAGGTGTCGAACATAGGATCGATGCCAGCATCCGGGTTCTCGTGAGCCAGGCAGGTGGTGTAGATCTGGTTCAGCATATCAGCAACTAACTCGTACTGCTCAGCCCAGTAGTTGTTGAAGGACTTCTGTGCGTTAGCGAGGAGCACAAATGCAGTGTACTCGAGGCCGTCAATAGTCATATATTCGTTAACCATCTGGCCAAGATAGCCTTCTTCTGCGAAGACATAACCAACACCGTCAGCGGAACCGAAATTGATGATGAAGTTCTCAAGAGAATAAGGAGCATAAGGGCTCGTCAGATCGATGACACCCGTAGGAAGGAATGCATAGACAGCATTGAACATAGTAACTGCATCTGCGAGTTCTTCTTCGCCGGTGAATGCGATCATATTAGCTGCCCAGGTAGCATACTCGTCAGCGTAGATAGCGAGTTCTGCCTCAAGTTCAGCAACTGCGTTTTCGTAAGCAGCTTCGAGTTTGTTAACCCATTCTTCGAGGTTATCGAGAGCAACGAGGTTCTCGGTGTAGTTCTCGAGGAAGAGCTTCTCGTAGTTGAGGAGGTGCATCTTGGTGAGCTCGGTGTAATCATCCGGACCAGCGATGATGAAGCTGGACTCAGGATCAAACGAAGTCTGAATGATATCAGGACTGAAGTTATTCACATAGTCCATAGCGACGATAACAGTGTTCAGAGGCTCGTTCCAGTTGTAAACATCCATACCATTAATTGCCGAGAAGTCGTCAGTGAGTTCAACTTCACCGATGATGATCTCGTGAGGCATAGAGAAGGTTTCCTCACCCCAAACGATGTGGAGGGAGTCGCTTGCGCTGGTGAAAGGAGAATCCTGGTCAACAGCAACAGCGTGGGTACCGGTAGCATAGCCCCAGAATGCATCGTAAATCTCATAGTACTTATTGATAGCATTCTTGATAGCGTTCTTAACGCTTGCTTCCTTAGCGAGAGCGGTCTGGTATGCGGTGTAAGCATTCTTGACCTTGGTGTGCTCTGCGGTCAGAACATCGTTGTAAGCCTTGTCTGCAGCGAGGTCAGCTTTCTCCTTAATAACGAGCAGAGCAGCAATCTTAGCGGCGAGCTTTTCACCGGTCTCCTTGTCAGCGAGAATCTGAGCAGCACCGACGATATCAGAAGCGATCTGAGCAGTGGTCTTGCTGCCAATCAGGATGTCAGCAACCTTGAGGTTGGTGGTACCATCCCAACCAGTGTTCTGGATAAGAACCTGGATGACATAACGGAATGCATCGCTGATGCCGCCGAAAGAAGTCTCAACGGTCGGATCCTGGCCGTGACGGAGAGCCTTGGTGCAGATATCACCGTTAGTGGTGAAGTATGCCTTGGTAAGGTCAGCGATCTTAACCTTCTTTACGAGAACCTTGTTGTCAGCGTCCTTACCGTTGTAGAGAGTAATCTCGGTCTGGGTCTTGGGAGCGCCGTACTTGGAGATAACAGCTGCGAATTCGGTAACAGCCTTACGCAGAGCTGCGGTATCCTTATCAGGAGTACTGATCTGGGTGTAGAAGTAGTTGATGTCGTGTACGAAACCAACGGAAGTACCGTCACCGACTGCATCGGTAAGAACCTTTGCGCTATCCTTAGCGGCCTTCATAATAGCAGTGGAGTCAGCCTTTGCCTGTGCAACAGCAGCAGCGGAGTCAGCCTTGAAAGTAGCAAGGTTCTGAGCCTTTGCAGCATCGCGGGCGATCTTAGCGGCAGCCTCAGCAGCGACAGAGTCCTTAACAGCCTGGCGGTAAGCAGCACCCTTAGCGGTGGTGTCAGTCTTCCAAGCAGCAAATGCAGCACGTGCAGCGATAACACCTGCATCAGCCTCGCGGCCAGCCTCGAGGGCAGCCTTGTGATCGGCGTAAGCGGTTTCAGCTGCCTCTGCGAAATCCTTGATAGCCTTCTCGTAAGCTTCGCGCTTAGCGTTGTTGACGATAACCTTCTCACGCTTGAGGGTCTCGATGATTTCCTTAAGACCGGATAACCATTCGGTGAGTTCTTCGCCGCGGCTTTCAAAGTTGCTGTTGAGGAGCTCCTCAACATACTCGAGAGGGAGATTATAAATACCCAAATACAGGTATTCAGCCTGTTCAGGAGTCTTATCATAACTCACATTGAGGTAATTGGCGGAAATCCACGCATATGCTGCATTGTAGAAGAAGTTAGCAACATAGTAGTTGGTTGCAATCTTTTCGTCCTCGAGGAAAAAACCATCCTCGTCCATACCGAAGGTGAGGTATGCGGTATCCATAGGATCCTCGGGAGCCACAAACTTCTCATCGTTCATAGCCACAACGAGAGCAGCGAGCAGTGCCTGGTAAGAAGCGCGGTACTCAACCTCTGCCTTAGTATATTCCTCGTCGATGAGGTGATTTTCGTGCTTGAGAGCTGCAGCAAGTTCGTTGTACTTGTTCATCTCAGCCTCCCAGTAAGCAGCGTCGCCTTCAGCATCGGTGAACTCTGCAAGCATTGCTTCCCACTTCTCGAGGTTAGCAACTGCATTGTCATAGTCCTTCTGATACTGCTCGCCGAAACCGTGAATAGCGTCGGAGTTGTCATAGAGAGCCTCAACCTGCATCTGGCAAGCGTCGAGGTAATCTTCGTATGCAGCCTGATACATAGCAACTGCGGTCTGATACTGATCGAGAGCGTTGCGATAATCAGTGGTAGCCTTGCGGATCAGAGCAGCCTCTTCGTCGGTAAGAGAAAGTGCGTTGACTGTGATAGCGCTCTGGATAGCCAAAAGGGTCTCAGCGAGTTCTGCCTGAGCCTCTGCGAGGTTCTGCTCAGCCTTGACAGCTGCAACGGCAGCGGCAGCGTTGATGGAGTCAATCTGTGCCTTTGCCTTAGCCTCTTCGATAGAAAGGTTGAGAGCACGGAGAGCTTCTGCATAAGCGTTCTCGGCAGCGGTATTTTCATTAGCTGCGATGAGAGCGTTCAGAGCTTCCTGAGTTAAAGCGATCTCGAGTTCACCTGCGCGAAGAACGAGCTGGAGGCTGTCAGCGAGGAATGCAAGCTCGATATCGTTTGCAGCCTTGAGAGCACGGAGGGTCTCTTCGTTGAACAGCTTCTCAGCAGCTGCATCATCGAGGAACTTCTGGAGCTCTGCACCCTTGATCTGGAGCTCGAGCTCACCCATTGCCTTTTTGAATGCGATTTCATTTGCAAGGTCCTGCTTTGCGAGTTCTGCAAGAGCAGCTTCCTTAGCGTTGAGAATCTCCTGAAGTGCATTGAGGAGGTTCTGATTCTCTGTCTGAGCCTTGAGGAGGGCTTCCTGCTGTGCGAGATAAGAAGTCTGGGCCTCGATATACTTAGCCTCAGCCTTAACAACGGCCTCGTTTGCAGTCTGAAGACCTGCCAGTGCTTCGATGTACTTAGCCTTAGCCAGTCTCATCGCCAGAACACCGTCAGTTTCGACAGGTTGGATACAAGAGGTGAGCAGACTACCTGCAGCAATCAACATCACCAGTGAATAAATAATCTTTTTCATAAAAAAAATTGTTAAGTGTTGTTGTATTTAATTGTTTAACATTAATTTTCAACGCCTTAAACCTGCACACAAGCGCATTCCTTGGGGGAACACACTTGGGTACAGTTTAATTCATAGTCCCAAATGTAGGTATATTTTCAAATATTTCAAAATTTATCGGCTATTTTTTGTTGATTTTGTTAATATCTTGTTAAAAAAATCTTGCGCGATAATCCTTGACCTCTGCTTCGTCATTCAAAATACTGCGAAGCATATTGGTTGCAAAGTGACCCTTCTGGGCTGCAAAGTTGTCAGCATCCTTAGCCGTATAGAAGGAACCCTGCTTGCGGTCGGTCACCTGGAACACGAATACTCCACCGGTACCCTCGACGGGGCCGCAGAGTTCGCCGGTCTCGGCGTCTGCTACTGCACCGACCAGTTTCGGATCGGACATCTGGTAAGGAGAACCGAATGCGATACCATCCTGGTGGCTGACCGTAGTACCGAGAGCGGCAGCAACGGCTTCCATATCGGTGCAACCTTCGATCTTTCCGCTCACCTCACCGACGAGAGCCTTAACGGCCTTCTTGCTTGCTACCTCTGCACGGTACAGCGGAGCAACCTCCTCGATCGGAGTGATACCTTCCTTGTGGACTTCGGTGACTGCAGTCACGAAGTAATACTTGTTGTCAACGATGATGACATCGGAGACGCTGCCCTTGCGGGTCTTCTTGTCGAATACCCAACGGACGACTTCACGTGCGTTGTCGCTGTCGCCGATACGGCGGGTGGACTCGAGCACGCCTTCAACCGGAACAACCACGAGGTGCTCCTCTGAAGCAACAGCCGCAAACTTCTCGTGCTTGCCTTCCGAACGGTCAGCAAACTCGGTAGCCTTGATAAGGTAGTCGCGATATGTCTCTTCTGAAGGGAAGATATTCTTGGTAAGTGTTGCAATCTGGTACTTGGTATCAGACTTGGTGCGTTCGGTAGCAAAAACTACGAACCACGCCTGGCTTACAGCCTGCTTGATCTTGACAGCCTTGGGACCAACCTTCAGGATCTGTGCGAAGTCAGCTGCGCCGATACGCTCTGCCTGCTCCTGGGTAAGCCAGCCAAGTTCATTGAACTCTTCGGTTACCTTGCCGGTGCGGAGTACTACATTGAGGAGCGAGTCAGCCTTCTTCTCGTCAGAGATAGGAACTGCTGCATACCATACGTATGCCGAGTCGCTGACCTGAGCCTTGTCCACGATGCGGGTTGCTGCGAAGTGATCATCTGCCTCTTCGATTGCGCTGACCACGGATGCCTTGCCGTTGATGAGGTCGAGAACCTCGGGCTTCGACTTCAGCTGGGCCTCTTTATAATAATAGGTATCCCACTTGGTGTCGCTGTTGAGTGCGATGAAGTTGCGGAGGTTGTCTGCAGTACGGAACTCCCGATAGAGCTCTTCGAACTGGTTGCGTGCATCATCGATATCCTGAGCGGAAGGCTCGACTTCGAATACGACGTACTCGATGTCGCGGCTTGCCGGCTGCTTGAGATTGGATTTGCGTACATTGTAGAGAGCGCGGATCTCGCTGTCGGAAACCTCTACGTTCTCAGAGTCTGCCATTACGAAGACGTAGTCAACGTCGGAAGTATTGTTGTTGCCTTCGATCAACTTGCCGGTCTCGAGCTTGTTGCTCACCTGGGAAGATGCGATGAGGGCGTTATACTTGGCATAGAGCTGTGACTTGTAAATGTTCTCCTCGAGGAAGTTCCAGTATGCCGTTGCTGCGCCGGTCTCATCGTTTTCGAGGTTCTGGATGAAATCAAGAACCAGGCTGCGCTGGAAGACGCCGTTCTCGTCGCGGAACATACCGTTCTGCGTGAGGGCCGGAGAAATGTTCTCGCCGTGAGTAAGGTCTGCCATCTCCTCGCTGCCTACTGCAATACCTGCATCGGTTGCTGCGGGGATGAGGACGTACTCATCGTAGAAGTTCTGCCAAGCCATTTCACGGATATTGGCCTGAGCGGCCTCATCGTTGCTGCGCTGGCCGAGCATCTCCATCAGGTGAGAGCACTCGTCATACTCTTTGTAGAAGTCCCTGTATGAAATGGTCTTGCCGTTCATCTCGCCAACCTTGTTGTCCGACGAGAACATCTGACGTGCGTTGTTCAGCGTGGTCGGATCAATGATAAATGAAAGGAGAGCGACAGCGACAAGGATCGTTATCAAAATCCCGAATTTGACACGGATTTTCTCTAATACCGCCATTTGTGTTTAGTTTTTAGTTGATTCAAGGCTGCAAAAATAGTCAAAAATCATTAGATAGATGCTACTTTTCCGTAAAACGTTGCATTTGCGGACCGATAAAATTAAGGGTATCTATCACGATTTTTGTAGAATCCTTTTCGATTACCGAATACGAATCGAAAGGTTTTCGGATATACGCATCCCGCACTTTTTCATCGGATTCCATTCCGTACCCCTGCATCTCGCCCTGTTCGGAGATGAGACGGACGTAGCAGTCGGTGTAAATCTTGTGCTGGGCCTGGTCCCAGTAGATGGTATCCGACTCCATCCGCTGGCGACGTATATGGTTGATCATCTGCACGTTACCAAAAGCACTCCAGGTGTTTTTGCCGGCAGTGGTCTCGTGACGGGCCTGCTCCGAGATAATCTCGGTCTCAAGGGCACCGTCGCGGGTATAAATCCGCACGTAGAAACTGTCCGGATAGAAGTCGTACACACGGTGCAACGAGTCGGCATCGTACTCGAAGTGCTGCATAAGCGGCGCCGTCATACGCATTTCCACATATCCGTTTTCGGACTGGACCATTTCCATATCGCGGATTTCCTGCGTCGGTGTATGCTGGAAATCGATGATTACCGGTTCCTGTTCCCGCTTGCAGGAATAAAAAAGCATTATGGCAACTTCCGCTGCCATAATGCCTGTCAATATCCGTTTAATGCCTGTGCCGGACATTATTTGTTGGTACGGACCGTGGTGACTTCACGCATTCCGTTGCAGGAAACGACATAGGATGCGCCGTCCACGAGGTCATACATAAATGCATCAGCCTGCTGAGGGAGGTAACGGCGGTACTGTGCCGAGAGACGCGAGGTCTCTTCCTCGAGGCTCGGATCAGCATTGCGGGCACGGGTCATATAATCGAGTGCTACCCAGAACTGTGCGCGGGACTCGACCTCGTTGCCGGAGCACTTCTGGCTGCCCCAGATGGTACCGATCAGCAGGTATGCCTTGCCGGCGAGTGCGGGGTTGAGATCCGGAACGGTCTTGGCGACGCTGACTGCGGCTGCGCTGCGACCGAGGTTCTTGAAGTAGAAGGTTGCAAGTTCAAGGTTGTAGTCAGCCAGCAGTGCGATATCTTCCGGCTTGTCGGCACCGTCGAGGTGACCGATAGCCTCGGTAAGATACTGTGCAGCACTCTCGTTCTCACCGCGTGAGGAGTAGAGCTTGTAGAGATAGTAAGCCGACTCCTTGGAAGGATCGATGGCGTAGAGGGCCTCGACTGCCTGCAGGAACAGGTCGCTGTCGAAGCAGTCGCTCTTGGAGAGCATCTTGACCATATTGGTCAGGACTGCCTTGTTGTCTTTGGCGGTATCGAAACGGGGAGTGTAGAGCGCGATGAGGTTCTCGCAGGATGCCACGCCGCTGTCGATGAACAGCTGCTCGACGTTTGCCTTTGCGTTGATAACGTCATTGTTGGTGCTCTGCTCCATATAGCCCATCAGGCGGTTGTAGTCTTCAAGTACCTGATCGGGGGTCGCCTTGCCTGCCTTGTTGAGACCGATGATAAGCTGCATCTGGTTGATATAAACCGACGCGGAGCACTTGCCCTCGAGGGTGGAAGTCACCTCGGAGACAATCTGGTAGCAACGCTCGGGATCGCCCTTCAGGTAATTGATAGCATCGATTGCCTTGTTGTTGAGCGAAGCGGCATAGTACTTCGGATAGTACTGTGCGCGGACGTCGGAGAGCATCAGCAGCGAATCCACGAGTTCCTTGACGCGTTCAGGATTGCTGCGCTCCTGAGGGATCTCGAAGCGGAGAATCTTCTGTCCGTTGATGAAGAGGTACTGGTTTGCCGTCGGAGGGCAGATGGAGAGGGCTTCACGCCACGGACCTGCCGCCTCTTTAAGGTTGTTCTGCTTCATATACTCAGAGAAATACGAGAGGTATTTCACGCACTCGGCGCTGTCCGCGCCAAATTTTCCCTGTGCGAAAACCGGAACTGAGAGAACCAGTGCCAAAAGGATTACTACTGACTTTTTCATATCTGTATAACTGTTTTTTCGGGTTTGTGAATCGTGCAAAGTTACAAAAAATCGCATTTACTCGTATAAGTTCTTGAGGAACCAGATGTCGTGCAGACTGAACGAAGCGTATATCAAAGCGTATCTCTCACGTATCAGTCCGTCAGAAACCGTGCCACGCTGGCCGAGGTCCACGCCGATGTTGATCGAGTTGTAGTAACGGAATACCGGCAGCGAGACGCCGAACGTTAGGCCGTAAGCCTCTACCTGATGTCCGTTGAAGGTATAATACGTCTTCTCGTGATAGACGCCGCCTCGGTAGGTGATGTGACGGTGGTAGTAGCGGATGTCGTAGCGGTCGGGAGTCCATTCGAAGCCGAGGCGGTATGCCTGCATCTTGCAGGGAGAGAAATCCACGCCGCCCTTCGAGCCGAAATCGGTGCCGCTCCAGTCCTGCTGCTGATAGTCGAATCCCACCATCCAGTGGTCTCCATCCTTGAGGGTGAGGCCTGCGCTCCACTGCGAAGGGATATTGTAGCTTATGCCGGGCTCCGTGCGGTTGACTATGGTATCTGTCGCTGAAGCATTTACGCCGTAGGCGAAACGGTCAACGTGGCCGCCGATCTCCGTAGGCAGCGTCCAGGTCGCACCTACGACGGCCTTGATATGGCCGAGCGGCTGCTCGTACTGGAGGCCCAGTTTGCCGGTGAAACCGGTCAGGAAGTAGTCCCAGCCGGAATTGATGGAACGATAGGCCGAAGATGTATTGAAAGCCGCTGCACTGTAGTGCATTATGTTGCCGAAATAGTACTGGCCTTCGGCGCCCAGGTGCAGACGGCCGAAGAGCGTTACGCCGGCCGCGAGAAATGCCTGAGAAAGACCGCCTTCGCCCTGCTTGGTATAGGTGATGTCACCGGCCTCGGAGAGCAGCACGTCGTCTGTTTCCATCGAACGGAACTTGTAACCCACTGAACTGTAGGGCTGAATGCCGATCATAAATGCCGAGTGCTTCGCTATCGGGAATGACATCACGATGTGATGCATATTGAAGGTGTTGTTGGCCGAAGTGGTCAGACCATCCTGTGAATGAGCCGCATAATAGACATTGCGCGACTCGAGGCCGAAATCCATCATAAACGACTTGCTTTCGCGAGCCGTGACCGCTGCAGGGTTGAGCAGGTTGATAAACCGCACGTTGCGGTCGCCGACGCCTATGCCGCCCATCGAAAGGTTATAGACGGTGCCCTGACGGGCAAGGTCTCCGAATCCAAAAATCGAATAGGGGGTAAATCCG
Organism: uncultured Bacteroidales bacterium; assembly: GCA_947307265.1. Classification (GTDB taxonomy): domain Bacteria; phylum Bacteroidota; class Bacteroidia; order Bacteroidales; family UBA932; genus Cacconaster. The sequence continues at coordinate 20,187 of CAMZIP010000005.1, forward strand.
GTGGATGCATCAGTGGTTTGCGCTGATACTGGGCTGCTTATGAGCAATCCGGCCAGGATGATGAGTATCGGTATGGTGACTTTCAGTTTCATTTTCAATGTTTGAAACACGCAAAGATGGTGTTTTTCATAATTTTAAGCAAATAATTGTTCAAACATTATGCCGATTGTGAAGCATCCGGTGTAAGCAGGCGCATCAGCCGGACTGCCGCAGTCACGCTCGCGACGCCTTCGCTTACGCAATAAACGCGGTCCGTGCCGGGTTTCTGGCCTATCTTGAAACGGCTTCCGAGTTCGTTGATACGCATCAGGACTGCATCTGCGCGGCCATCCTGGTAGAACGGGTCGGTCTGGTCCGCGACAAACCACGCGACCATCTTTCCTTTCTTGAGCGTAATGCGCTCGAAACCAAGATGCTGCGCTATCAGTCGCAAGCGCACTATCTGCATCAGTTCGAACATTTGCGGAGGTATTTTACCGAAGCGGTCTTCCGTCGCCGAAGCGAACATCTTGAGTGCATCTTCGCTGCCGAGGCCGTCCAGTTCGCGGTAGAGGCGTATTTTCTCCGACGGAATATCCACATAATCGTCGGGTATAAGCACTTCCAGATCGGTTTCAACCTGCACGTCGGTGACTGCCGCAGCCGTAGGACGGACATTTGCTGGCAGTTCCGCCATTGCCTCGCCAAGGATCTTCATATACGTCTCGAAGCCCATTTCGGCCACGAAACCGCTCTGCTCTGCTCCGAGAAGGTTGCCCGCGCCGCGGATATCGAGGTCCTGCATCGAGATATTGAATCCGCTGCCGAGGTCCGAGAACGCTTCGATGGCGCGAATTCTGCGGCGTGCGTCTTCTGTAAGCGAAGCGACTTGAGGCACAACGAGATAGCAGTATGCCTTGACATTGCTGCGACCCACGCGTCCCCTCAACTGATGCAGGTCTGAAAGGCCGAACCGATGGGCCTGGTTGATGATGATAGTATTGGCGTTCGGTATATCTATGCCGTTCTCCATTATCGTGGTTGACAGCAGGATATCGTATTCGCCGTTCATAAACGAGAGCATCTTGCTCTCCAGCACCGCCGGCTCCATCTGGCCGTGAGCCATACAGATCGAAGCCTGCGGCACGATGCGCTGCAGTATTTCCTGCACCGAAAGGATGTCCTCCACGCGGTTGTGTACGAAGAATACCTGGCCGCCGCGTTCCAATTCACGGGAGATAATCTCCGCTATATCGTCGTCGTTGAAGCGAATGACCTCCGTATAGACCGGCAGGCGGTTGGGCGGAGGGGTATTGATGATCGAAAGGTCGCGCGCGCCGAGCAGCGAGAATTGCAGCGTGCGAGGGATGGGCGTCGCCGTCAGAGTGAGAGTATCGACGTTGGCTTTCATCTGGCGGAGCCGCTCTTTGGCAGTCACGCCGAACTTCTGCTCTTCATCTATGACGAGCAGTCCTAAATCCTTGAACGTTACGGCTTTATTGAGGAGCCTGTGGGTGCCGATGACAATGTCGAGTTTGCCGTTGGCAAGGCGTTCCTGGATGTCGTGGATATCTTTCGCGGTGCGCAGGCGGCTGATATAATCGATGCTGCACGGGAAGCCGGAAAGGCGTTCGCTGAATGTCCGGTAATGCTGCAGCGCGAGGATGGTCGTAGGCACCAGTATCGCAACCTGCTTGCTGTCGCAAACGGCTTTGAATGCGGCCCTGACGGCTATTTCGGTCTTGCCGAATCCGACATCGCCGCATATCAGGCGGTCCATCGGATGGCTGTCTTCCATATCGTGCTTGACCGCCTCGGAAGCCTTCTGCTGGTCGGGGGTATCTTCGTAGATGAATGAGGATTCGAGTTCCTGTTGGAGGTAATTGTCCGGCGAAAATGCGAATCCCGGCGTTTTCTGGCGCAGGCTGTAAAGGTTTATAAGGTCCTTCGCAATATCCTTAATGCGCGATTTGGTGGTGCGCTTGAGGTTTTCCCAGGCCTTACTGCCGAGCTTGTAGATCTTAGGAGGCTCGTCATCTCGCGAACGGTAGCGCGAAATGCGGTGGATGCCGTGTATCGAGACGAAAATGGTATCTCCGTCGCGGTATTCGATCTTGACCGCCTCCTGCACCCTGCCGTCCACGTGCAACTTGACTAGGCCGCCGTAACGCCCGACGCCGTGGTCGATATGGACCACGTAATCGCCCAGTTTCATCTCATTCAATTCGTTGAGAGTCAGGCGTTCGCTTCGCTCGACGCGGCGGCGTATGCGAACCTTGTGGTATCGCTCGAATATCTGGTGGTCGGTATAGAAACAGCATTTCGCTTCGCGGTCCTGATAGCCTTCGTGCAGCGAAACTGGCATAAAGTCGGGCTGGATGCCGCTGCCGATGTCGCGGAATATCTGCTTGAGTCGCGAAGTCTGAGCATCGTTGGGGCTCAGGATGGTCACTTTCCAGCCGTTATCCAACCTCTCGGAGATATCCTCCGCCAGCAGGTTGAAATTCTTATTGAAAGTGGGTTGCGGTATCACGCGGGGCTCTTTTCGCTCGCTGCCGATATCCCTGAAATCCCACAGAACCGTGCCTTCCGGAAGGATGTCCCAGAACGGCACCGTATCCTGTTCAGAAACCTCCGTCAGGTCGGGGTATATGTCAATCGACTCGTATTCTTCGATAGATAACTGTGTATCAGCGTCAAAGCGGCGGATGGACTCGATTTCGTCGCCGAAGAAGTCAATACGGTAAGGCTGGTTGTCGGAGTACGAGAATATGTCGATTATGCTGCCGCGGACGGCAAATTCACCCGGCTCGGAAACGAAGTCAACCTTGCGGAAGTTGTTGTCAAACAGCAGGTCGCGGATAAAATCGTGTGATAGTGCGTCGCCGCGTTTGATGCGCATTATCAGTTCCTGCGTCCTGCGGCGCTGCGGAACAGGCTCGTCCAGGGCCTCCGAGTAGCTGACTATAACCAGATGCGGCACCTCTACGCGCGGCACCTTTGCGAGATCGTATGTTCCCTGTTCGAATTTTTCAGCGAAATCGCTGATTGTCAATTTGTCTCCAAGCGCACCGAGGGCTCCCAGAGCCGCTGTCCGCTGCACCTTGGCAGAAGCTTCTTTAGTTCCTGTACGGTCATCATTTGCAGGATAATAGAAGACCGTATCGGAGGCGAAGAAGTTATACAGGTCGCTGGTCGCGAAATATGCGTTTTTCTTGTCTGCAGCCAATACAAGATGCACCGAAGGACGGCTCAGCCGCCCCAGCACAGAGGCAAGATAAACCGCCCGCGCCGAACCGGTAAAACAGTCAAGTGCCGGCGCAACAGTGATATGTGTTGGAATATCCACTAAAAGAGTGAACTGTCAGACTGGTATCGCTTGATACCCAAATGGTTGTAAGCCAAGTCGGTAACAACCCTGCCGCGAGGTGTGCGCGAGAGGAATCCTTCCTGTATCAGGAACGGTTCGTAAACCTCTTCGAGCGTTCCCTGGTCTTCGGAAATGGCCGTGGCAAGCGTTCCGGCGCCTACCGGGCCGCCGCTGAACTTCTCGATGATGGTGAGCAGGATCTTGTTGTCCACCTCGTCCAGGCCGCGCTTGTCGATATTCAGCGCCGAAAGCGCTATACGAGTGATTTCCAAGTCGATAACGCCTGAACCCTTAACCTGCGCGAAATCTCTCACGCGGCGGATCAGGGAGTTGGCTATACGCGGCGTACCGCGGCTGCGCATCGCGATCTCGTGCGCCGCATCGTCCGTAATGTCGATATTGAGGATTGAAGCAGAGCGTTTGACAATCTTGAAGAGCGTCGCGGCGTCATAGTATTCCATATGGCACTGGATGCCGAAACGGGCACGCAAAGGCGATGTAAGTAGGCCGCTGCGGGTCGTGGCACCGATCAGCGTAAACGGATTGATGGAAATCTGCACGCTGCGGGCAGCAGGTCCCTTGTCTATGACAATGTCGATCGTATAGTCCTCCATCGCCGAATAGAGGTATTCTTCGACTATCGGCGAAAGGCGGTGAATCTCATCTATGAAAAGCACGTCGCCGGGCTCGAGCATATTGAGCAGTCCGGCCAGGTCACCGGGTTTGTCGAGCACCGGTCCGGAAGTCACTTTCATATTGACTCCCAGTTCGTTAGCGACAATATTGGCGAGGGTTGTCTTACCCAGTCCCGGAGGCCCGTGAAACAAGATGTGGTCAAGGGCCTCACCGCGAAGCAGGGCCGCTTTGACGAAGATTTTAAGGTTCTCTATGATCTTGTCCTGACCGGAGAAGTCCGAAAACTCCTGCGGGCGGATCTTGCTGTCAAAATCCTTCTCTTTGCGGTCCGATTCGGTACGCGGGTTAAATGTGCTCTCTTCCATCATATACACACAAAGGTAATCAATTTTTCCCTATATTTACGGGCAAGATAAGATGCCTATGGAATATTTTGCCATCGCCGCCGGAATATCGGTACATATCAGTGATACAGGACGTCAGAACGCTTCAAATATGGATAAACCGTGTATCCTGCTGATGCACGGATATCTGGAAGCTATGTACATCTGGAGCGAGTTTACGGACCTGCTCTCGGAACAGTTCCGCGTCATATCGATATGCCGGGACACGGTCTTACCGATTCGGCTCCGGCCGGTGAAGACGGCTGCAAGGTGAATGGAATGGACTTTTGCGCCGACGTGGCCTGCGCCGTACTGGATTGCTGCGGCGTGGATAAGGCTGTCGTCTGCGGACATTCGATGGGCGGCTATGCCGCGCTGCAGATGGGTATAAGGCATCCTGAACGCTGTTCCAAGATAGTGCTGATGCATTCGCATCCCTATCCGGATCCGGAAGAAAAGGCGGAGGACCGCAAACGCGAAATCGCACTGATTTATAAGGGAAAACTCTCGACTATCGCGGATCTTTCGATTCCGAAAATGTATCATCCTAACAATCTGAGCCGCCTTGAGACGAAGATAATGGAAACCGTCGAACTGTGCGAGATGCACGATCCAGAAGGTATCGCGGCTTCTATCAGAGGTATGCAGCAGAGGGAGGATACGAGTGCGTTTCTGGTCTCAGGTTCGATTCCGGTAATGATGATTTGCGGTGATAATGACGCATTTGCGCCTGCCGAATTGAGAGAAAAAATGCAAAAAGATTTCCCGAAAGTCCGTTTTTGCCTGATTGCAGATGCCGGACATAATTCGTTTATCGAGCAGCCGCAGGAGACTTATCAACAGTTATGTGATTTTATCGGTTGAAACCTGTGTTGATAACCGTGTTTTGCGGCGTGCAGTTTTCAACGCTAGTAAAATAACGGATAAGTACAAACCGATTTATCCTTTTATTTCAAACAGGATTTTCAACAATTTTGTTGATTTGTTAAAGTCAGAAAATCAAGTACTTACTTAACTTATCAACATATCAACACCGTAAATAGGAAAGAATAAAATTTTTTGAAAAGAATTTTATTTTCTAATAAGTTCTACGAGTTCCTGACGGAACTTGTCGATGTTGGTATGCTCTTTAGCCGAAATGAAAATGCACGGGGTATTTTCACGTGACATCCACGAATTGCGCAGTTCGTCCAGCGTATAGTGCCTCTGCTGCTTTTCTTCCAGCGAAAATTCGTCGTATTCTTCGTGGTGATAAGCGTCTATCTTATTGAAAACCATATAGCAAGGCTTATCTTTTACGCCTATCTCGAGCAGAGTGTTGTTGACTACTCTGATCTGGTCTTCGAATCCCGGATGCGAGATATCTACCACGTGGACGAGAATATCCGCCTCGCGAACCTCATCCAGCGTGCTCTTGAATGATTCTACGAGTTGCGTAGGCAGTTTACGGATAAATCCTACCGTATCGCTGAGCAAAAAAGGAGTATTGTCTATCACGACTTTTCTTACGGTAGTATCGAGCGTTGCAAACAGCTTATTTTCGGCAAATACGTCGCTTTTGGCGAGCATATTCATTATTGTGCTCTTTCCTACGTTTGTATAACCAACGAGCGCTACACGCTTTATATTGCCGCGATTGCTGCGTTGCGAACTCATCTGGCGGTCTATCTTGGACAGTTGCAGTTTGAGTTTCTTAATCTTGTCGAGTACTATACGGCGGTCAGTCTCAAGCTGGCTTTCACCAGGACCGCGGACGCCGATACCGCCCCGCTGCCTCTCGAGGTGTGTCCACATACCCGTCAGGCGCGGCAGAAGATATTGATATTGAGCAAGTTCTACCTGAGTTTTAGCGTAAGCCGTACGCGCGCGATCTGCAAATATATCGAGTATCAGGCCCGTGCGGTCGATGACGCTGGTGCCGAAATCCTTTTCGAGATTGCGCATCTGCGACGGAGTGAGTTCTTCGTCGAATATTACATAGTCAATCTCGTTTTCTTTGACGTATTCGGCTATTTCCTGCACTTTACCGGAGCCGATATACGTGCGTGAATTGGACTTGTCAAGCCTCTGAATAAAGCATTTATCGCCCTTTATACCAGCCGTTTCGGCAAGGAATTTCAATTCATCAAGATACTCAAGCACCTGCTCTTCCCGCTGCCGCTGGAAAAGTATTGCCACGAAAACTGCGCTGTAGATTTTGCTGTCCATATATAAAATAAAAGAGACTGACTTTTATACGGTCAGTCTCCTTAATGCTTTTAGTCCTGATTAACGGAGCTGGAAGATAACAGGGAAGGTGTATGAAACCTTCACTGCGCGGTCACGCTGCTTACCGGGAGTCCACTTAGGTGAACTGGAAACCAGACGTACAGCTTCCTTGTCGAGGGATGCATCGACGCCGCGGAGGACCTTCACGTTACTTACGCTACCGTCGGTATTAACGGTAAACTGGAGGGTAACCTTACCCTGCACACCGTTCTCCTTTGCGATTTCAGGATACTGGAGGTGGGTTGCAACCCAGCGTGAGAAGTTGTTGGCGTCACCACCCTGGAACATAGGCTTGGTCTCGACGAGTGCGAACGGAATTGCTTCCTCTTCGACGACTTCCTCTTCAACCTGTGCCACGTAGTCGATAATTTCGACACCAAGGTTTGCGTTATCCTCAAGATCGATGAACAGGTCATCCTTGACGACGATATCATCATCAACGATATCGATGACATCGGAAAGGACCGGAATCTTCGGCATCTCCGGCGGAATTTCCTGCTGCTCCTGGGTGATAGGGATAATCTCTTCCTCGATCGCCACAGTGTCCTGAGTAAGATCCATAAGCTCTTCTTTCTCGGTGGTTGACCACTCGAATGCGAGGAGAACCATAGCCAGAACGACTACAAAACCAATCTCTCTAAAGAGGAGTTTTTTGTTCTCCAGATCTGCTTTAGGGGATTTCTTTACTTCCATATCTTTAATTTTTTACTGTTTGCAATTACGCTTTCTAAGCGTGTAAATTTAAGAAGAAAATTCCTTTATACCCAATTTTTGTTGATAAAATTGTTAATTCCTTTTCTAAATCGCTATCAATCAGCGTTTTGATTTAGTTTTATTCAAACTGGGTATAAATTGCTAATTTTGCAGGTCTTCAAACCGACTGTTATGATTAAGTTTTACGCCGAAGATTGTAATTTCAAACTCAAACATAAGCGGCTTGTCGGCCGGTGGCTAAAGTCTGTTGCAGCCTCGGAGGATCGTAAGCCGGGCGCTATCAATTACATTTTTTGCAGTGACCCTTATCTGCTTGATATCAATAAGCAATATCTGGGCCACGACTATTACACGGATATTATCACGTTCGACAATTCCGAGGATTTCAGCCGTGTTTACACGGATAAAAACGTTTCTGCGGATATTTATATCAGCGTTGATACCGTGCGGGCTAACGGCCAGGAGTATGGTGAGGGCTTCAATAAGGAACTTCACCGCGTGATTGTCCACGGCCTGCTTCATCTCATCGGTTATGATGACCATACGGAGGCGCAGAAGAAGGATATGCGGGCTGCCGAGGATCGTGCATTGAAGTTGCTCGAGACAATGGCGGCTGAGGATAAAGTCCGCCTTAACTGGTAGTTTTCGATGCAGGGAAAGTACGACATAATCGTGATTGGTGCCGGCCACGCCGGATGCGAGGCTGCGGTTGCCGCCGCGCGTCTTGGTTCGCGTGTGCTGCTCGTCACGATGGAT
>CAMZIP010000006.1 GCA_947307265.1 uncultured Bacteroidales bacterium
CCATACAGTCTGCAGGGACCATAACCTCGACCATATAGATAGGCTCGAGGATCTTCGGGGATGCGTTCTTGAAGGCCTCGCGGAATGCGTTACGACCTGCGATGATGAACGCGATTTCCTTTGAATCGACCGGGTGCATCTTACCGTCATAGACGAAGACGCGGATGTCGCGTGCGTACGAACCGGTCAGAGGACCTTCCTCAAGGCGCTGGGTGATACCCTTCTTGATAGCAGGCATAAAGCTTGCGTCAATTGCACCGCCGACGACGCAGTTGTAGAACTCCCATTTGCCGCCCCAAGGCAGAGGGAACTCTTCCTTGGCCTTGATGTTAAGCTGGGTCTCCTTGCCGTCGATCTTGAACTTGGCGGTAGTATCGACACCCTCGACGATAGGCTCTACGATCAGGTGAACCTCACCGAACTGGCCTGCACCACCGGACTGCTTCTTGTGACGGTACATTGCGTTAGCCACCTTGGTGATGGTCTCGCGGTACGGAATCTTCGGAGCGAAGAGTTCGATGTTGATCTTATTGTCGTTGTTGATGTGCCACTTGAGGATATTGATGTGCTGCTCGCCCTGACCGTTGATGATGGTCTGCTTGAGTTCCTTGGAGTACTCGATGATGAGGGTAGGATCCTCTGCTGCAAGGCGGTTGAGAGCCTCGCCCAGTTTCTCCTCGTCTTTCTCGTCGGTAGCCTTGACGGCGGTGCGGTACTTAGAGCTGGGGAACTTGATCGGCGGAACGACTGCATCGTAACCGGGCTGGTTGAGGGTCTGGTCGGTCTTGACAGCCTTCAGCTTGACAGTACATCCGAGGTCGCCTGCGCAAAGTTCGGTAACCTTCTCCTTCTTCTTGCCTGCGACGGCGTAGAGGGCGGTGATACGCTCCTTGGAACCGTTCTCGGGGTTGACGACATCCTGGGACTCAGGAAGCTTGCCGGACATTACCTTGAAGTAGGAAACGTCGCCGAGGTGCTGCTCGACTGCGGTCTTGTAAACGAAGAGAGAGAGCGGACCGTTGGGGTTCTCCTTCGGCTTGGGAGCAACCTCGATCATAAACTCCATAAGGCGCTTGACGCCGATGTCCTTCTTTGCGGAGAGGCAGAAGACAGGATAGATCTGGCCGTTGACGAAACCGATATTGATACCCTTGTGCATCTCTTCCTCGGAAAGTTCGCCTGCGTCGAAGAATTTCTCCATCAGTTCCTCGTCGTTCTCGGCTGCCATTTCCATAAGAGCTGAACGCATCTCTTCGGCCTTGCCCTTCTCGCTGTCGGGAATGTCCACGATCTCGCGGGTGCCGTTGTCATCCTTGAACTTGTACATCTTCATCTTGAGGATGTCGATGAACGCGTCGAAACCGATACCCGGGTTGACAGGGTACTGGAAAACGACCGGCTTGCTGCCGAATGCCTTGTGCAGGCTGTCCAGGGTGTTGTCCCAGTTGGACTTCTCGGTATCGAGCTGGTTGACTGCGAGGACTACGGGGAAATGGCTCTGCTCTGCGTAACGGCCGTGAATCTCGGTGCCGACCTCGACGCCCTGCTGTGCATTGACGAGCATAATACCTGCGTCGCAAACCTTCATACCGGAGATGAGTCCGCCGATGAAGTCGTCTGCGCCCGGAGCGTCGACGATATTGAGTTTGTGATCCATAAACTCTGCGTAGAGCGGAGTGGAATAGATGGAACGCTGATAGAGTTGTTCTACTTCCGTGTTGTCCGAAACGGTGTTCTTGCCTTCAATGGTGCCGCGACGGTCGATAACCTTGCCTTCGAAGAGCATAGCTTCGGCAAGAGTGGTCTTACCGCTGCGGGTACCTCCAAGCAGGACGATGTTGCGGATGCTTTCAGTAGTGTAAGTTTTCATTTTGTTATAGTATTATTTGATTTTTCTATTATCGGCAAATCGTACAAATGTAAAGTATTTAATTGACTTTCGCAAATTGCAAAATAATACCCATATTTGTGGAGTGAAAAGGACCTGCATCATCATTTCCGGGCCCCTCGGGACCGGCTGGCCTGCCGATAAAGTGGAAGTGGCCCTGAAGGAGGCTCTCCGCCGGTATGCGACCGGTGGCCGCGAATCTTCGCGAATGGACGTGCAGGTGATGGAAGAGGGCGCATTCTCCGCCCTCGAAACGCCCATCTGCGGCAATGTCAGCGTCATTTGCGCCTGCGAAATACTGGATTCAGATACAATCGAAAACGGCACCGTCGGACGGCTCGCGACCGTATGCAGGCTCCGTCATCTGCCGCTGGTATGCATCTGCCGGCGCCAGGCCCTGCCTGCGAAACTGCTCCGCAAAGCCGGAATCTCGGAAGTCTGGGCGCTTGACGAACTTCTCGGTTCGCCGGAGGCGGCGTTGGAAAGCCTTTTGAGCCCCGATACACCACTGCCGCTGCTTGTTGCAGGATGCGACGAAGCAGGCCGCGGACCGCTTGCAGGCCCGGTTTTCGCGGCAGCCGTGGTACTGCAGGAAGGGTTTTACCATCCTCTCCTCAACGACAGCAAGCAGATGCGCGAACAGGACCGCGATATGCTGCGCGAAATAATCGAGCGCGAGGCCGTAGCGTGGTGCGTGACGCCCGTTTCGGCGGAAGAAATCGACCGCGTAAACATCCTCAACGCCTCCCTGCTCGGTATGCGACGCTCCCTGGACGGGCTGCACGATGCCAAAGGAGCCGCGATAAGGCCGGATCTGATACTGGTTGACGGTAACAAATTCAATCTCTACAAGAGTCCCGAAGGCCGGAGCATTCCTCATCGCTGCGTGGTCAAGGGAGACGGGCGGTTTGCTGCGGTAGCAGCCGCATCAGTGCTTGCAAAAACCTATCGGGACGAATATATGCGCCGCCTCGCCCTGCAATACCCGCAATATGGCTGGGACCGCAATATGGGCTATCCTACGCCCGAACATCGCGAAGCCATCCGCCGTTTCGGGCCGACTCCCGAGCACAGGAAGAGTTTCAAATGGCTGCCGGAAGAAGAAAATTTGCTATTTTAGCACCTCAAAATACGACTTAAAATGGATCCTAACGAATTCAGGGGACCTTACAACCCCAATCCACCCAAACCCAAAAAGCAGGCTCCGGTCATTCATTTCGACGAAGAACTGCTTCAGGGTGTAGATAAAATAGTGGCCGTAGCCTCCGGTAAGGGCGGCGTAGGCAAATCCACCGTCGCAGTCAATCTCGCCATTACGATGGCCCGCCTCGGCTATAAGGTCGGTCTGGCGGATGCAGACGTGTACGGACCTTCTATTCCGAAGATGACCGGCACCGAGGGTACGATGCCCCGCGTGGAAGTATATGACGCAGAAGGCAATCCCTGGCCTGAAGACCGCGAGATCGAACCGACCTGCAAGGAAGTGTTCGTTCCGGTAGTCAAATACGGCGTCAAATGGATGTCCATCGGCTATTTCGCGGCACCTGAGCAGGCTCTGATCTGGCGTGGCCCGATGGCCTCGACGGCACTCAAGCAGATCGTGCTGCAGACCGCCTGGGGCAAACTCGACTATCTGTTTATCGATATGCCTCCGGGAACCGGCGACATTCACATTTCGCTCGTCAACGACATTCCGCTCACGGGCGCAATCATCGTCAGCACGCCGCAGGCAGTGGCCCTCGCCGACGTCGAGAAGGGTGTAAATATGTTCCGCAACCCGCAGATCGACAAGCATATCTACGGCATCGTAGAGAATATGTCCTGGTTTACTCCGGAAGAACTTCCCGATAACCGCTATTACATCTTCGGTCACGATGGCTGCGCCGAAATGTGCCGCAAGTACAGCCTGCCTCTGCTCGGCCAGATTCCTCTGGTACAGGGCATCCGTGAAGGCGGCGACGAAGGAACTCCCTCCGCACTCAAGGACGGGCCGATTTTCGATGCCCTCAAGGGTGTTGCAAAGATGCTTTAACCTGTTATCAGGCAACAAAAAAGGGTGGCCGAAACGGTCACCCTTTTTTGTCGTATGCTGTCTTAATCCCAGCCGTTGCGATCCGGTCCGTCAGGTCCGAAACCACGTCCCGACTGGCGGTCCGGAGCAGGTCCGCGACCTTCGCCGTGTCCGTCCCGGCGGGTAATGCGCTCAGCCATTTTCTTGCGGAACTGAGCCTCTGCAGCATAATAGGCTGCTACTTTCTGGACAGGCAGAATTGCCTTGAGTTGAGCATTGTAGCGGGCTATAATCTCGTTGTCGAGAGACAGGGAAGCGATATACTCATCTACCCGGCGGGCTGCTTCCTCATCCGTAAATGTCTCGCCTTTCTTGGGATGAAGTGACCTTGTCGCCTTCATTTCAACCTTGTGAGCCTCCTGAAGTTCCGCCTGCATAAGATCGTAAACAGGCCAGAAACGTTCTGCCTCTTCGTCCGTCAGCATCATTTTCTTGTTGAGGAACTCCTTTTTCTCGGCAGCCATCTGCTCAGCGACCTTCTGCTTATCCTCTTCGGTCATCTCCTTACGCTCGCGATCAGGCCTCTGACCGCGCTGTCCACGCTGATTTTGTGCATTTGCGGCGCTGCAAACCACGAGCAGCATAACCGCCATTGTCATTAACCTTTTCATCATCTTGAATTTTTAATAGTGGTACACCACTGCGAGCATCTCTTCGAATGCAGCAGGCGAAAGTTCGGTCTCCAGAAAGGTGGCCGCCTCTTCGTCGGTGAATTCAATGCCCTCGAGGTTTGCTTCGAGCTGCTCGGTAACGCGGTCCCGGTCATCGAGAGAGCCGGTCAGTTTCATAGTGCCGTAGCCGATGCCTCCTATGATAAGGAACATACAGGCCAGAAGCACCGCCGGACGGAGAATCGCCACGAGCGAAGGACGGCGCTGCGAAGCTTCTATCTGATCGTGCACGCGCTCTTCCACCGTCTCGAAGTAACCCTCCGGCAAGGAATACTGCCGGATCTTCATTTTCGGGTCGTCCAATATGTTTTTAATGTCTTTCATCGCTTTTTTAGACGATAGCGTCAATGAAAAGTTTAATCCGAATGTTAAAAATTTATCAGTCAAGTTCTTCTTTCATACTCTGTTCGACCTTTTCGCGCGCGTGGTGATAGGATGCCTTGAGCGAACTTGCCGAAACTTCGAGGATTTCAGCCATTTCTTCGTAAGGCATTTCATCGTAATAGCGCATCGTAAAGACCGCTTTCTGGCGCGGAGGAAGTTTGGCGATGGCGTGCTGCAGCGCCAACTGTATGCGGTCGGCGCTCAGATTGTCATCTTCCGCGATCTTGCTGTAAACCTCGCGCGTATAGCTGCTCAGCGAAAGCATTGCACGCTGGCGGCTGCGGTTGAGGAACGTTATGGCTTCGTTGGTCGCGATGCGATAGAGCCAGGTATAAAGCCGCGAGTCGCCGCGAAACGTATCCAGCGAATTCCAGACGCGCAGCCAGGTATTCTGCAGCAGATCGTCCGCGTCCACGTGGCATTGCACCATACTCCGAAGATGCCAGTAGAGGCCCTCGGAGTAACGGCGAATCATAAGGTTGAACGCCTGCTGACGCTCACCGCCGCGAAAAAGTTCGAGTATGTCACTTTCTTCCATTCAGTTCCTTGGCGGCAGCAATGATGTGTGCCGCGTCGAGACCGTATGCTTGCATCAATTGTGCCGGAGTACCGCTCTGGCCGAACTGGTCCCTGATGGCTACGATGCGCATCGGAACGGGGTTATGCTCTGCCAGAAGACCTGCCACAGCCTCTCCCAGACCGCCTGCGACCAGATGCTCTTCAGCCACGACCACGCGGCCCGTGCGGGCTACGGAAGCGAGAATCGCCTCTTCATCCAGCGGCTTGACCGTATGGATATTGTAGAGATCCACGCTGATACCTTCAGCTTCCAGGGCCTTGACGGCCTGAATAGCCTCCCATACCAAGTGGCCGTTTGCCAGAATGGTAACGTCGCTGCCTTCAGCCAGCAGCTGTGCCTTGCCGATGATGAACGGCTCGTCTGCAGGGGTGAAATTGGGTACCTTCGGGCGTCCGAAACGGAGATAGACCGGGCCTTCGTATGCAGCTGCTGCAATCGTAGCCGCCTTCGTCTGGTTGAAATCGCACGGAACGAGCACCGTCATACCGGGAAGCATTCGCATCATTCCCACATCTTCGAGCGTCTGGTGCGTCGCGCCGTCTTCGCCGAGAGTGATACCTGCGTGCGAAGCGGCGATCTTGACGTTGGTATTGGAGTAGCAAACCGCCTGGCGGATCTGGTCATACACGCGCGCCGTCGCGAAATTGGCGAAGGTGCCTGCGAACGGAATACTGCCCGTGAGAGCCATTCCGGCCGCCATACCGATCATATTGGCCTCTGCGATACCTACTTCGAAAAACCGGTCCGGATGCTCAGCCGCAAACTCGTCCATCTTGAGGGAACCCTTGAGGTCGGCCGTGAGAGCCACCACGCGGGGGTTGGTACGGCCAAGAAAGGCCAGTCCTGCGCCAAAACCCGAACGGGTATCCTGGCTGCCTGAGTTGATGTATTCTTTCATATCAATAGTCTCCCAGCGTTTCTTCGAGTTGCGCGAGGGCTGCCTCGCACTGCTCAGGTGAAGGATTCTTGCCGTGCCACTTGTGGGTGCCGGCCATAAAGTCCACTCCGTGGCCCATTTCCGTATGGAAGAGGATCATCACCGGACGGCCCTTGCCACCGGCTTTGCGCGCTGCGGCAAATGCATTTGCGATGCTGTCGAAATCGTGGCCGTCAGCCGTAATAACCTCCCAGCCGAAGGATTTCCATTTGGCCTCGAGGTCGCCGAGTCCTGCCACATCCTCCGTACTGCCGTCGATCTGCTGGCAGTTCCAGTCGGTGATGGCAACGAGATTGTCGGCCTTCTGGTGTGCCGCAACGATGGCTGCCTCCCATATCTGGCCTTCCTCGCTCTCGCCGTCGCCTACGAGCACGAAAACGCGATGTGCGTCACCGGTGAGTTTCTTGCCGAGGGCTGCGCCGAGTGCCGTGGAAAGTCCCTGGCCGAGAGAACCGGCTGCCTGATGAATGCCGGGCAGGCCTTTCTCGATGCAGGGATGACCCTGAAGGCGCGAACCGAAACGGCGGAAAGTGTCGAGTTCGGCGACAGGAAAAAAACCCCTGCGGGCCAGTACGCTATAGAATACGGGAGTAATATGTCCGGCCGAGAGGAAGAACATATCCTGTCCCTTGCCGTCACGCCGCCAGGCCTGCGGATTGATATCCATTTCCTTGAAATAGAGCCACGTCAGAATGTCCGTGCTGCTCATCGATCCGCCGGGATGGCCCGAAGCCGCCCCGGTTACCATCCTGACGATGTCACGCCTCACCTGAGAGGCAATCTGTTTGGGGGTATATTCCATAATATCGTTGTTAGTCAAGTTTCAAAACTGCCATAAAAGCGCTCTGGGGCACTTCTACCTGGCCTATCTGGCGCATACGCTTCTTACCGGCTTTCTGCTTCTCGAGCAGTTTGCGCTTACGGGTAATATCGCCGCCGTAGCACTTTGCCGTCACATCCTTACGCACCTGGCGGACCGTCTCGCGGGCGATAATCTTGGCTCCGATGGCCGCCTGGATGGCGATATCAAACTGCTGGCGCGGAATCAGTTCCTTCAGCTTCTCGCATATCTTGCGGCCGAATTCGTACGCGTGATCCTGGTGAATCAGCGTCGAAAGCGCATCGGCAGGCTCGCCGTTGAGCAGGATGTCCAGCTTGACGAGTTTGGCCGGGCGGAAGCCGATGATATGGTAATCGAATGAAGCGTAGCCCTTTGATATAGACTTCAGTTTGTCATAAAAGTCAAAAACGATCTCCGAAAGCGGCATCTCATAATTGAGTTCCACGCGGTCCGCGGTCAGGTAATGCTGACTCTTGAGCACGCCCCGCTTATCGAGGCAGAGCTGCATAATGGGACCGTAAAATTCGCTCTTGGAAATAATCTGGGCGCTGATATACGGCTCTTCGATGCGGTCAATGAGCGTCGGCGCGGGCAGGCCGGACGGGTTGTGGACGTCAATGCAGCCGCCCTGCGTAGTATAGACCTTATACGAGACGTTGGGGACGGTGGTCACCACGTCCATATCGAATTCGCGGAACAGGCGTTCCTGTACGATCTCGAGGTGCAGCAGGCCGAGGAATCCGCAGCGGAAACCGAATCCCAGCGCAAGCGAACTCTCCGGCTCGAAAACGAGCGAAGCGTCGTTGAGCTGGAACTTCTCGAGCGAGGAACGGAGGTCTTCGTATTCATCCGCGGCAACCGGGAACATACCGGCGTAAAGCATCGGCTTGACCTCCTCGAATCCGGCGATAGCCTCGCTGCAGGGCCTTTCTACGTGCGTAATGGTATCACCGACCTTTACCTCGACGGCGGTCTTGATACCGGAGATGATATATCCTACCGAGCCGCAGGGAATCTCCTTGCGCGGCGAAAGTTTCATCTTGAGGGCACCCACCTCGTCTGCGACATACTCCTTTCCGGTATTGACGAACTTGACCTTGTCGCCGGTGTGAATGGAACCGTTGACGACCTTGAAGTATGCGATAATACCCCTGAAAGAGTTGAATACCGAGTCGAAAATGAGGGCCTGCAGCGGCGCCTCGGGATCTCCCTTCGGAGCCGGAATACGGTCCACGATAGCGTCCAGCACGGCCGGAACACCTTCGCCCGTACGGGCTGATACCAGCAGAACGTCATCATCGTCGCAGCCGATCAGGTCGGTAACCTGGTCGCGTACCACGTCCACCATCGCCGCTTCCATATCTATCTTGTTGAGCACCGGAATAATCTCCAGGTCGTGCTCGATAGCCAGGTAAAGGTTGGAGATGGTCTGCGCCTGAATGCCCTGGGTGGCGTCCACCACCAGCAGCGCACCTTCGCAGGAAGCGATTGCACGTGACACCTCGTACGAGAAATCGACGTGACCGGGAGTATCAATGAGGTTGAGGACATAGGTCTCTCCGCCACGCTTGTACTCCATCTGGATGGGGTGACTCTTGATAGTGATGCCCTTCTCCTTCTCGAGATCCATCGAGTCCAGGACCTGGTTTTCCATATCGCGGGCCTCGAGCGTGTCGGTCAACTCAAGCAACCGGTCAGCCAGGGTGCTTTTACCGTGGTCGATGTGTGCGATGATACAGAAGTTGCGGATATTCTTCATAAGGGGCCGTTAGCCGATTTTGTGTATCTGGCGAAGTACTTTTTTCATACTGACCTTTTCGGAAACGATGCTGCGCAGGCTCTCGATGGGGATGCGCTCCTGTTCCATCGTATCGCGGTAGCGGATGGTCACCTTGCCGTCCTGCAGCGAATCGTGGTCGATCGTGATGCAGAAAGGCGTACCGATGGCATCCTGACGGCGATAGCGCTTGCCGATGCTGTCCTTCTCGTCGTACTGGCAGTTGAAATCAAAACGCAGGTCGTCGAGGATCTTGCGTGCCAGTTCCGGCAGGCCGTCCTTCTTGACGAGCGGCAGGATGGCCAGTTTGACAGGCGCGATGCAAGCCGGGAGGCGCAGCACGGCACGGACGTCGCCGCCTTCGAGCTGCTCTTCGGTATATGCCGCCGAAAGGATGGCGAGGAACATACGGTCCAGACCGATAGAGGTCTCGATAACGTAAGGCACGTAACTTTCGCCTGCATCCGGATCGAAATACTGCAGTTTGCGGCCGCTGAATTTCTGGTGATTGCTCAGGTCGAAATCCGTGCGGGAGTGGATGCCTTCGAGTTCCTTGAAACCAAAGGGGAATTCAAACTCGATATCGGTAGCGGCATTTGCGTAGTGCGCAAGTTTCTCGTGATCGTGGAAACGGTATTTCTCGTCGCCCAGTCCGAGTGCCTTATGCCAGGAGAGGCGCGTCTGCTTCCAGGCCGTGAACCAGCGCATCTCTTCGCCCGGACGGACAAAGAACTGCATTTCCATCTGCTCGAATTCGCGCATACGGAAAATGAACTGGCGGGCGACGATCTCGTTGCGGAACGCCTTGCCGATCTGCGCGATACCGAAAGGAATCTTCATACGGCCGGTCTTCTGCACGTTGAGAAAGTTGACGAAAATGCCCTGTGCGGTCTCGGGACGCAGATAAATGGTACCTGCCTCGCCGTCCACATTGCCCAGCTGGGTGCTGAACATCAGGTTGAACTGGCGCACCTCGGTCCAGTTGCGGGTGCCGGAGATGGGGCAGACAATCTCGCAATCGAGAATCAGCTGCCTCAGAGCGGCAAGGTCATTGGCCGAGAGGGCCTCCGTCATACGGGTATGCACCTCGTCGTACTTTGCCTTGTTGCGCAGGACGTTGGGATTGGTGGCGCGGAACTGAGCCTCGTCAAATGCGTCTCCGAAACGCTTGCGGCCCTTTTCAACCTCCTTCTCGATCTTCTCCTCGATCTTTGCGAGGTAATCCTCGAGCAGCACGTCGGCGCGATAACGCTTCTTGGAGTCGCGGTTGTCGATCAGGGGATCGTTAAACGCACCCACGTGGCCCGAAGCCTCCCAGATGCGGGGATGCATAAAGATGGCGCTGTCCAGGCCGACGATATTGTCGTTGAGGTGGACCATCGACTCCCACCAGTACTTCTTGATGTTGTTTTTCATCTCTACGCCCATCTGGCCGTAGTCATAGACGGCGCTCAGACCGTCATAAATCTCGCTGGAGGGAAAAATGAACCCGTATTCCTTGGCGTGAGCCACCACCTTCTTGAAGATGTCTTCCTTGTTTGTCATTCGTAATATGCTTTTTGTATTTTTTCGTCAAATGTTGAAATAAGTTGCTCGACGTACGCGCGGCTCTTGCACTGCGGATGCGGCAGCACCAGGCGCGGCGAGTTTATCATAATGCCGTTATCCTTAAGGATGTCGATATCGATGATGCGGTCTTCGTAAATGCGGTCTCCGGCTGCATTGTAGCGCGGAATATGAACCTTTCGGCCCATTTCGATCTCTATCTCCTGGCAGATGTTGAGCACCTCTGTCGGAGACATCGGCGACTCAAATGCCACCACCTGATTGAGAAAATCCGCTCCTTCGAATCCTATCGCCGTGGTATTGAGCACCTGCGAGCAGGCGAGCGTCACGTCGAAACGGCGGGCAAGCCTGGCACGTGCGACGGCCAGATTGGTATCGCGGTCACCCGCATTTGATCCTAATGCCAGAAAAACCATAGCCTTACATATTGAGTATCAGCCGGGCCTCGTCCGTCATACGGTCGGGGGTCCACTCCGGCTCGAAAACCAGATCGACTTTGATGGCGCCGACGTTGGGCACGTCAGCCACCGCCGCATATACCTGCGCCACCACATCGTCAGCGATGGGGCAGTTGGGCGCGGTAAGCGTCATAGTCACGGTGACGTTGTTCTTCTCGTCCGTCTCCACGCCGTAGATCAGGCCCAGGTCGTGGATATTGACCGGAATTTCCGGATCATAGACCGTCTTGAGGGCCGTTATGACATCATCCTTGAGCATATTCTTTTGCATAAGTCTTGATCTTGAGTATCATCGCCGCAAGGCCTCCTGCACGCGTCGGAGAAAGATTTTCCTTCAGGCCTATCTCTTCGATAAACCCGAAATCCGATGCGGCCACTTCCTCTGCCTTCTGGCCGTCATAGACCTTTATGAGCAGTGAAATGATGCCTTTGGTGATGATGGCGTCGCTGTCGGCCGTAAACCAGAGCCTGCCTTCCTCGCAGCGGCACGCAAGCCACACGCGTGACTGGCAGCCGACGATAAGGTTGGCGTCCACCTTGTCGGACTCCTGAATCGGGGGCAGCGATTTACCCAGATCGATGATATATTCGTATTTGTCAAGCCATTGGTCGAAGACTGCAAACTCTTCGACAACCTCGGCTGAAAGTTCTTGTATGGTCTTTGTCGGCGCTTCCATTTATCTCAGCATTTTAACGGCCCGTTTGAGGCTCTGTACAAAATATTCGGCCTCGTCCATCGTATTGTACGGCAGTATCGAGGCGCGGAGCATACCGGTCTGCGAATACTTGCTCACGAACGGCTCGGCGCACATCAGTCCGCTGCGGACGGCAATGCCCATCTGGTCGAGCAGTTGCGCCAGGTCGGACGGGTGCGTGCCTTCGATGGTCATCGAGAACACGCCGCTCTTGCGCGAAATATCCTTCGGCACGCCGTAGAGCTTGAGGCCGTCGATGGAAGGCAACGCCTCCATCAGATACTCTACGATCTTGTGACCGTACTCCTGGATTTCAGCATCATCCCGCAACATAGTTGCAAATTCGAGAGCGGGCTTCCAGCAGGCAGCGCCGGTGAAATTGGGCGTTCCGGCTTCGTATTTCAGCGGCAGCTCGTTGTACGTGGTATAACCGTACGAAACGTGCCCCACCATATCGCCTCCGCCCATATAGGGAGGCATCTCCTCCAGCAGTTCGCGGCGGCCGTAGAGCGCGCCAGTGCCGGTAGGAGCATATATCTTGTGTCCCGAAAATGCATAGAAATCGCAGTCCAGCGCCTTTACGTCCACTTTTGCGTGAACGATGCCCTGGGCTCCGTCCACAGCCACCGGAATCCCCTTGGAGTGCGCTATGGCAATCATTTCCCCGAGCGGATTGATAACTCCGAGAATGTTGGAGATATGCGGCAGGGCGACCAGTTTGACGCGGCTGTCAAGGCTGCGTGCAAAAATCTCCATATCCGGCTCGCCGCTCTCGTCGATGGGCAGGAAGCACACTTCGGCGCCTTTGCGGGCGCAGGCCATCTGCCAGGGAACGAGGTTGGAATGATGCTCCGCCTCGGTCAGCAGCACCTTGTCGCCGGGGTTGAGGTAACGCTCTGCAAAGCAGAATGCGAGAAGATTGAGCGAAGCCGTGGCGCCGGAAGTCAGGATGACGCTGTCGGCGTTGATGAAATCGCATATCGCCGCACGTCCGGCTTCGTAGGCCTCGGTAGCCTCGACGCTCAGGTGGTGGATGGCGCGGTGAACGTTGCCGGAAGCAGTCTCAGCAAGGCTCGTCTGCATCTGCAGCACCGAATAAGGCTTCTGAGAAGTGGCGGCATTGTCGAGATAAACCAGGTCGCGGCCGGCCACCTGAAGCGAGAGCGCGGGGACTCTTTTGCGTATTTCTGCGAGTTTCATATCCATAAGAATACAAAATTACAAAAAATCCGGACAGTTTCGTATTTTTGCGGTTAAGAGAATTGCTTATGTACGAATATATCATCGGGCGGCTGGTTGCCGTCAATCCTGCTGAAGCAGTCATCGAGACGGGTGGATTCGGATATCGCATCTACATCACCGTCAACACTTTCAGCCACTTGCAGAAATCTTCCGGCGAGACGGTCAAGATGTATCTTTACCACCAGGTGCGCGAGGACGACGAATCTTTTTTCGGCTTCGCCGATACTCGCGAACGCGAAGCATTCCTGCTGCTGATCTCCGTCTCCGGCGTAGGCCCCGCGGCCGCGAGGATGATACTTTCGTCGATGACCGTGGATGAACTGCGCAACGCCATCCTTACGGAAAATGCGGCCCGCATCAAGTCGGTCAAGGGCATCGGCCTCAAGACGGCGCAGCGCATCATCGTGGATCTGAAGGACAAACTGGCTAAGGGCGGAGCATCCGACGTGCTTGCCGGTTTCGAGGTCCAGTCCAACTCCGCAGAGCGCGAAGAAGCCGCCGTCGCACTGGTTTCGCTGGGATTTGCAAAGCCTGCCGTAGAGAAGGCTCTGGACCATATTTTGGCCGAGAATCCGGGAGAAACTGTCGAAAATCTGATAAAAAAGGCTCTAAAAATCTTGTGATTGAAGTTTTTTTTCTATCTTTGTGGAACTAACTAACCAGTAAAAGCAAAAGTTTTTCGTTATGAATATTCCTGCAAATCTCAAGTACACCAACGATCACGAATGGATCGTTCTGGATGGAGATGTAGCAACAGTCGGTATCACTGATTTCGCTCAGAGCGAGCTCGGTGACATCGTTTTCGTAGATATCCCGTCTGTAGGTGAGACTCTCGGAGCCGGTGAAGTTTTCGGTTCGATCGAGGCTGTCAAGACCGTTGCTGACGCGCTGATGCCCGTCGGCGGTGAGGTCCTGGAAGTCAATCCTGAGTTGGAAGGTGCTCCCGAGCTGGTCAACAAGGATCCCTACGGTGCAGGATGGATGGTCAAGATCAAAGTTTCTGACGCTTCAGAATTTGATACTCTCTTGTCTGCAGAACAGTACAAGGAAATAATCTAGATTGTAAATCAAAATGTGGTGTGTTCAAAGGGGTTAAAGCGTAAACCCCTTTGTTTTTTTGTAACAACGTCAACTAAACTGACTTCAACGATATGCAAATACTCAGAACTTTCGACCTTCTCGAAAGCCTAAAGACGATATGCTTGCGCGCAGATTCCACGGCAAGTGGATCAAGTACAGCATCGATGATTATATCGAGCTCTCGCACGCAGTGGCATACGGTCTGCTCGCGCTTGGTTATCAGGCCGGAGCAAAGGTTATATCCATCTGCCCCAACCGTCCCGAGTGGAACTTCATCGATATGGGTTCCAATCTCGCGCATATGATCCATATCCCCGTATATGGTACGCTGAGCCAGGAGGAATATCTCTATATCTTCAACAACTCCGACGTCGATCTGATCGCCGTCGGCAACGCCGCCCTCTACAAGCGCATCGAGCCCGTACTGAAGAACCTCGGCCGCGAGGTAAAAGTCATTATGATGGACGACAGCGAGGATATGATGTGCTTCAGCAAACTGTACGAACTCGGCCGCGAAAAGGCTGCCGAATTCGGTCCGGTAGTCGAGGAAAACAAGCGCACCATCAGCAAGGACGAGTGCGCCAGCATAGTCTATACCTCCGGTACGACCGGCGACCCGAAGGGCGTTATGCTCTCGCATTATAACCTGATGTTCAATTCGCACGGCCACGCTGTCCGGCAGAATAAGAACTACACTCACAAGATGGTGAGTTTCCTGCCTCTGTGCCACGTGTACGAGCGTACGATGAACTACGAATATCAGGAACTGGCCATCAGCATCTACTATGCTGAGAGCCTGGCCACCGTCGCAAGCGACCTGAAAGACTGCAAGGCGGACGGATTCTGCGCTGTGCCGCGCGTCCTCAACCTGATGTACAACAAGTTCGACGATGCCGGCAACAAACTCACCGGTATCAAGCGCGCCATCTACCGCGGTGCCTGGAACTATGCCAACAATTTCGACAACTACAATCACAATCCTTTCTATCTGCTGCAGAAGAAACTCTGGGACAAGCTCGTCTATAGCAAGTGGCGCGAGAATCTGGGCGGCAAGGAAATGCTCGTCGTATCCGGCGGTTCCTCCATTCAGGCCAAGATCGTCCGTACGTTCAACGCTGCCAAACTGCATATCTTCGAAGGTTACGGTATGACCGAATCTTCACCGGTTATCGCAGTCAACAGCCCCGCAGACGGCTACAACATCATCGGCACCGTTGGCAAGAAACTCGAAGGCACCGAGCTGGATTTCGGCCCGGACGGCGAGATTCTCACCCGCGGCCCTCACGTGATGCTCGGCTACTACAAGAACCCCGAAGCAACGGCTGAGGTCATCGACCGCGACGGCTGGCTGCACACCGGCGATATCGGATACCTGCAGGACGGCCAGTATCTCAAGATTACCGACCGCAAGAAGGAGATTTTCAAGCTCTCCAACGGCAAATACATCGCTCCGCAGTACATCGAGACCAAACTCAACGAAACCGACTTTATCGAGGCTTCGTTCGTAGTCGGCGCAGACCAGAAGATCGCGGGCGCCATCATCGTGCCCAGCGTTCACGCTCTCAAGGAGTGGACGGCCAAGAACAAACTTACCTGGAAAACTCCCGAGGAACTTATCAATCTGCCCGAGGTCCAGAAACTCCTGCACGACGAGATTGAAAAAGTCAATGCAAGCCTCGCAGCACACGAAGCGATCAAGGTTTACCGCATCGTACTGGACGAGTGGACCGTGGACAACGGACTCCTCTCGCAGACGCTCAAACTCAAGCGCCGCAACCTTTACAAGCGCTACGGCAGCCTTGTCGACGAGATGTTCGCGAAGGCATAAATAACCCTGAAAAATCAAGCGCCCGGAGTTTTCCGGGCGTTTTTTTGTTTCTATTTGTTTGCATCCCTTGGTTTTATTAAATTTGCAGATATTTGACTTAATCGATATGCATTCCTACATTACACCCAGCACTGAAATCTTGGAGGTAAAAGCATCCTCTATGCTCACCGTCTCAGGTGACAACGAAGATTTCGGCCACAAGGACGGCACCTATGATTTCCTCAAGCCGTCAGACCCTCTCGGGAATTTTTTCGGTTTTTAAACATTCATCACGATGGAAAGAAGATTACTCTCAATCCTGTCGGCAGCCGCGCTGCTGATTTGCGCCTGCGTTCCGAACAGTGACATTCACGAAGGTTCCGAGGGTGGTTTCCACGCCGTGATGGAGCCTCAGCAGAACACGAGCCGCACCTCGATTTCCGGCGGCAAGGTATTATGGAGCGAAGGCGACCAGATTGCCGTTTATCTGGCTGACGAAGCCGAAGGCAAAGTCGGGGCCATTTTCACCCTCGATCCGGCAGATGCCGGCGAAGCGCACGGACGCTTTGATTCTCCGGATCATTCCGACTGGGGTGCAAAGACCTGCTACGCACTTTATCCCGCTTCGATGGACGGCGGATTCAACGCCAACCACCTGACGGTCAATCTCCCCGCCGAGCAGTTGTACTGCGATGATTCGTTCGGCCCCGAGGCAAGCCCCGCAGTAGGAATTTGCAAGGGCGACCATACTCTCAGTTTCAAGAACCTCTGCGGTATCCTGTCCGTAAACGTATTTGCTTACGAACGGATTTCATCCGTGCAGATCACCACGCTGGGCGAAGAGGCCCTCTGGGGCGAAGGTTCGCTGTTGATGCCGTTTGACGGAACTCCCGTCCTGGAGATGAAGCCTATGGTCAGCGAGGAGCAGAAGACGCTTACGATTCGAGTGAACGAGAATCCCACCGAAGGCCAGGTCATCAAGCCCGGCAGCACGATAGATATTTACGACGACTTATTCTCTGGAGAAGGGTCGTACGTGCGCGCTTTCAACTTCGTTGTACCTGCAGGCACGCTGGCACAGGGTTTCCTGGTCACGGTTAACACCACGGACAGAAAGTATATGCAGAAATATGCGATCGCATCTTCCGCAAATATGATTGCCCGTTCGGTGATAACCGATATGCCCATACTTGATTTTTATGACCAGTCTGAAGTTGTCATTCGCGACGACGTGCCCAACAAGGCATACTACAAGGACCTCCTGATCGATACCGGTATCGGCCTGTCGGATTACAAGACGCTGAGCTGCACCGACCGCCTCGGCCTGTCTTTCGAGACGGTCTATACCCGCATCAACGACGCAGCCAACCAGGCAGCGCAGAATAAGGCGTTTATCACAAATGAGAATGACGAGAACGGCATACTGCTCTATCCTGACGGCGAGCCGCGATTCCGGATGATGTACGTCAACGGAGGCCAGTCCTATACTCACGGCCCGAGTCTGATGGCTGGCGGCCGCGCCAATTTCCGCAAGTTCGTGTACAACGGCGGCAGTTACCTCGGTTCCTGCGCAGGTTCGTATGTGGCATCCCTCGGCGTAATCGAGGCCGGCACCACTACTTCCAATGCTGCGATGCAGGCATACAACGGATATATGGGCCTCTGGCCTGGTCTGGTCGACAATACCGGCCTGACAAACGTCTTCCCTGATTACACCATCCCCAGTAACAGTCCGATTCTGCAATATGACGACTTCGGAGGAGATTTCCGCATCGATGCCATCAAGCAGTGGAACGGTCCGTACTTCTCACAGTTCTACCTCGTCCAGGGCACGGAAGCGCTTGCATTATTCGATTATCCTTCATATCGTTGCCACAACTGCCCTTCGGTTATTTCCTATAAACCCTCTTCCTGGTGCGGCCGTATAACGCTCATCGGCGGACATCCGGAACAGTATCCCAACGATTCGTTCCCGCCGAGCGAAGGCGCACAGCTGATGGACGCCCTTGTAAAGTATTCGCTTGACGGCCGCGGCGCCGCAAAGGTCAAGGCCGTGCTGCACAACGGTGAAATCCGTCAGATGATCAAATCCACCCACGACAACGATCCCGCTTACACGAAAGTAGGTGATTTGCAGTGCCACAACTTCGTTTTCGGCCTGCCCGTCGGAGCCAAGAATATCCGCATCAAACTGAAAGTGCTGGATGATTTCAACGTCAGCCTGCGTCTCGCAAAGGGCACTTTCGCATTCAGCGATGACGCACTTTATTCAGTCGAAAACTCCGACCGCGAGAAGGAGTTGGTATTTGACTCGCTGGAAGCCGGCACCTGGTACATCGGCGTCCAGTGCGAAGATACGGTGACCAATAACCACGACAGCACCTACGGTATCTCGTATAGCGGAAAACTGGCCGTGCTTAATGGCGTACCTTACACTATTTCAGTAAGTTGGGAATAAAGCAAGGAGGAAATGAAAATGAAAAGAACATTTGCTCTCATAGTATTGGCCGGCAGTCTTCTGGCTTCCTGCCAGATGGCGGACAAAGACCTTTCCGGCAACACGAAGAATGTCTTTATCGGCAGCATCGAACCGGAAACCCGCACCAGCCTCGCCCCGAGCGGAGATGGCTATGTCCTCAACTGGAATGCGGGCGACCGCATTATGGTCTCCAACGGCACTGAAATGGCCGTCTATCAGACCGCTGCAGAAGGCACGACAGTAGCAGAATTTACCCCCGTGGCAGAGCCGCTTTCCGGAACGGAATTTACCGCCTGCTACCCCGAATCGCTGTTTGAAGGCCAGCTGCCCGCAGTGCAGTATTACGTCGAAGACAATATCAACCTTATGCCGATGCTGGCCAAAAGCGGTGCGGATGCCTCGCATCTGACATTCAGCCCAGCCTGCGGTATCATCAAGTTCAATATCTCGACCTCCCTGTCCGGTATTGCGCTCTCGGCCATCCAGATTACGGCGAACCAGGCTCTCAGCGGCACGGTGGTCATTAACGACGGCAACCTCAGCGTCGCGCAGGGTTCCGGTATGACGCTTTCCTGCGGTGAAGGTGTTGCCATCAACGAGACGCCCAAGGCATTCCATATGTATCTGCCGGTCGGCTCTTATTCCGAAGTGCAGATACGTCTTATTGCAACGGACGGTAAAGAATTCAGTTCTAAACTGGATTATGCCCGGGTTTACAACGTGATCCGCGGCAAGATGAATACCATCAATATCACTGCCAATGAATTCGGCGAGCCCGTCGGTATGCGCGACGCAGTCCTGCTCAGCGGTTCGGACGTCAACGAACTGATGAAGCAACTTTCCAACCCTGCCGCAAAGTGCACGAGTTCGGATGCAACCATCAAGGTTATCGCATTCGAGACCGGTACCATCGAGAAGGGTGACGTGCTCATCAGCGAACCCGATGCAGAGCCCGTCTGGGCATCCCTGGACAAGGCTTCCGGCCGTCTTGCCATCAGGACCCGCGCAAGTAAGATATATGCCAATTCCAATTCGGCATATCTGTTCAGCCGCCTCCACGCACTCACGGGATTCGAGGGACTTGACAAACTCGATACTTCCAATACGGAGTATTTCAACGGAATGTTCTTCAGCAACGCAAGTGCCAATCCGGCTCTTACCGAACTTGACCTGAGCAGTTTCGATACAGGTCTCGCTGTCTCGTTTACATCTATGTTCGACTCGCTGGTCAACCTTCGCACCCTGAACATTTCCAGTTTCAATACTCAGTACTCGCGTTCGTTCGCTTCGATGTTCAACCACTGCAAGTCGCTTGAGAATCTGGATCTTACTCATTTCTCGACCGAAAATTGCGAGACAATGGCCGGTATGTTCCGCTACTGCACGGCTATGACCGAGATCGACCTGCATACCTGGGATATGTCGTCCGTATCGTCAGTGGCCCGTATGTTCCAGTATTGCACCTCCCTGCGCAAACTCGACCTGTCCGGCGATTACTGCAACACGCTTTCGCTAACCACTGCCAATCACTTCGTAAATGCATCCAACGAGATCCGCGAGATCCGCTTCGGCAAGAACTTCCTGCTCGAGAATTTCTCCGCTTATCCGGACCTTTTCTGGCAGGGTAAGGATTATCTGAAGGCTACCGTAGATGACCCGATGGTGGTTTTATGCGCCCCGATGTTCTGCCAGAGGTCGTTGCGCGGCTCAGAACAGGCTCTTTATCACACCAACAAGCGTATTCTGGTATGGAAGAATATCGAGACCGGCGAACCCCTCGAATTCGACCAGGAAATCGGCAGCCTGACGCCTTCAGTAACCGTGAAGGGCTGCGAGGAACCTGATGTAGTATTCGAGGCCGAAGAGGGCGGTTTCGTAAGCGCATTATACAAAGCTACGACTTACTCCGATTATGGAAATCCTGTCGTTAAATTGATGGCAAATACCGTATACGAAGGAATGCTGGATTTGACTAACGATAACGGAAAACCTTTCAAACTGGACCTCAACGGACACATCCTCGAATCAAGTGTCAACGAACTGATTTCTACGAAAGGCACGCTCATTATTACCGACAGCGGCGCGACCAAGGGTAAAATAACCAGCCCGGAATCAATGGTCATCAGTATCACCACGGCCGGTACGTCGGTAACGCTGGACGGATGCGTCATTGAGAGTACCAAAGAAAAGGGAAGCGCCTGGAACAGCGATGCGGCCATCAATCTTGCCGCTTCTTCGGCAATGCTGACCATCAACAACTCGAAGGTCTATACCACCCACAAACTGTCCACGATCCGCGCTTACACCGGAACCCTGACCATTAACGATTCGGAAATTTCATCCGGTACGCAGTCTGAAGGCTGGTATACGATCCTTGGCCTCAACAGCGCAACCGTGACTGTCAATTCCGGTAGTTTATATACCTCCGGTACAGGCAATTCCAGTACGTTCCATATAGGTGCTTCGGGTGCTACGATGACCGTCAACGGCGGATATTTCCACAGTATGGGACGTACCGTCAGCGGCGGCAATACCTATATCAGCCGCATCACCCTCAACGGCGGTTATTACGACCGTGAATACTCCACGCCTTCGTCCGGCGGTGCAGTCACCTACGGCAGCGGCAAGTCGCTCGTAGCGCTTGATCCCGCAGTCACCCATCTGCACGAGACTACCGGCGAGACTTATACTTACGGATTTGTTGTCAAATAAGTTTAACGGATTATGATAGCTCTATTCAAACGTATTCTGCTTTTAGGTGCTGCCGTCCTTGCGCTGGCGTCCTGCGCCAAGGCGCCTGTCAGTGTAACCGTTTCCCCTTCGGATATCGTTTGTCAAGTCGGTGAAACAGCCAAGCTTACGGCAAGTGTTTTACCCGATAATGCCAAATATGACGCCATCATCTGGACAAGTTCCAATCCGGCCGTTGCCTCTGTCAGCCACGGCACCGTACAGGCGCTTTCCGCAGGTACGGCCGTCATTACCGCAAAGGCCGGCGAAGTGAGCGGCACCTGCACCGTAACGGTCAATGAACCCGAAGTTCGGGTTACAGGCGTCACACTGGAGCCCAAAAAGCTTACTATCAAGGTCGGTGAGCGTTTTGCACTGACCGCTACGGTCACCCCGGAGAACGCCACCAACAAGAACTGCACCTTCAAAAGCGGTGACAACGATGTCGCTACGATTTCGGATGACGGTGTTGTAGAGGGCGTGAGCGTCGGTGTGGTTTCCGTAGTTGCAATTACCGAGGACGGCCTTTTTGTGGACCAGTGCACGGTCACGGTCGAACCTGATAAGATCAGCGTTACGGGCGTCACCATTTCACCCAACAAAACCTCTCTGTATCTCGGGGAAAATATGACCGTAAAGATAGCTATATCTCCGGCTGACGCGACCGACCAGAGCGTTACCTTCAAGAGCAGCAATACCTCTGTGGCTACGGTTGACGGCGACGGTTACGTTACTACGACCGGCTATGGACAGACCGTAATTACCGTCACTACCAATGACGGCGGTTTTACGGATGAATGCCTCCTCAGCGTGCTTACGGTTCCCGAGGGCGTGACCGTTTCGCCTTCAACGCTGAAGCTCGCCGAAGGCGAGAAATCGCAGCTCACGGCTTCGATTTCACCCTCCAGCGCATCTCAGGAAGTCGAGTGGGCAAGCTCCGATACCGGCATTGCCACGGTCGATAGAGACGGCCTTGTAACCGCAGTCAGCCCGGGTACCGCCAAAATTTATGCCCGCAGCGTCACTCATACTCACCTGCAGGGCTACTGCGAGGTTGAGGTTACGCCCGATTCGTCGTTGAAGGGGATTTCGTTTGACGAGACGGCTTTCACCGTCAAGATCGGCGAAACCCACAAGCTGGTCGTCGTTTATAACCCCACCTATGCGACCAACAAGAATGTCTCGTGGACTTCTTTAGACGAGGATGTCGCCACCGTTTCGGACGAGGGCGTGGTTCTCGGCCTGAAGGAAGGCAACACCGTCATTTCCGCTACTTCCGAAGAAGGCGGATTTACGGCAAGCTGTATCGTAACGGTGAGCAATGATGTCACTTCGCGAATGTACTATATGACCGGTGGTACCGATAATATGTACCTCAACGGCGAAAAGGATCCCCTGTCGGGAGCGTTCGACAAGATTGATCACGAAGCACGTACCCGCTTTGAATTCTCCGGTGTCAACGCTATTGACGTCCACGGTAATGACCTGTACAGCATAGAAAGGTATTTCAAAGACTACGGAGCAATCAAAACATATTACTATGTCTGCAAGAATCGTAAACCGTTGTTCGAAATACCCGGGACAGAAGGTTATTCGGTTTTTTCTTTTGATGCCAAGAACGGGTACTGCGCAATATTGTTTGAAAAATCTGTCTTCAATTATATGCTCTGCAAGATAACGCCTGAGGGACAGATTACAACCTGTGATCTGACAGGCTCATTCTCCCGTGCGTCAGTAGCCGATTTAGCCATTTCTCCGGACGGCAGGAATGTATATGTCGCCACGCAGATATTAGATAATTTTGGAGATCATTATGTGGCACAATACAAGTGGGACGAAAGCGGAGCCCTGAC
Source organism: uncultured Bacteroidales bacterium (assembly GCA_947307265.1). Classification (GTDB taxonomy): domain Bacteria; phylum Bacteroidota; class Bacteroidia; order Bacteroidales; family UBA932; genus Cacconaster. Next base: position 23,060 of record CAMZIP010000006.1, read on the forward strand.
CGAGACCCTGCTTTATAAAACACAAGCAGGCGAGCCGTATGTAGATGTTACCGATAACGGCGATGTGTATGTAGCTAATGTAAAGTATGACGATAAAGGCCAACAGGAGGCCGCGATATTTCTCAACGGGGTCTTTGACTATGCCTTCGACAAGGCCGATTACAATATGAATGTAGCCTTGATGGCCAAGGGCAACTATCTGTACATAGCTACCGTAAACGGTCCTGACAGGATGCTGCGCCTAAGGTGCGACTATGGGGATCTGAAGGAGGTCAAATTGGATGAAACCCTGACCTTGATCCGGCAAAAGCCCCTGTTCGTATCATCATCCGGCAAGTACTACACCGTCTTGATGACCTATACACTGTCAGACTTCTATATCTACGAAAACACCACTATGCTCCGCCACATCAGCGGCCAGGAGATCAAGAGCCTGGTAGTCATAGACTAATTTAGAAGACTTTGGCCCAAGGGTCTGTCATCTGTGGTGTAGATCCTTCGCTTCGCTCAGGATGACAAGAATATGCATATCGATAGCTACTCTCTGTCATCCTGAGGCCGGAGGCCGAAGGATCTAGATTTTTGTAGTATCTTTAGCCATAGTTTTAGTCCTTTTTGGAATTGCTTATCTCCGAGGTAAATGTGACGGATTTATCGCCGGTTACAATACGGCATCTACATTTCGTTCTGGGTGCATCTATGCTCCTGTTCTTGATGAAGAATTCAGACCGTGCCGCTCTTGTCTTCCAGATAATCCTTGTCGTATTGATTATTGCCACACTGGTGCTTGCCAACACCTGGGCGAAGAAATAATGAAACACATTCCCAATATAATAACTGTTTTCCGAATACTCGGAGCCGCCTTTCTGTTATTCTTTAATCCGTCTGAGACGGCCTTCTGGGTAATCTATGGTCTATGTGGCCTGAGCGATATTACTGATGGTTATCTTGCACGAAAACTGCACGCCGAGAGCAAATCCGGGGCTGTTTTGGATAGCGTTGCGGACATTTGCTTTGTCTCCTGCTGCGCCATACGTTTAATCCCTGTTATCCAGATTCCGGCCTGGCTATGGATATGGGCCGGAGCGATAGTCGTAATCAAGTTAGTCAATCAAATCTCCGCCCTGATGGTCTGCAAGCGTTTCTGCTTTCCTCACACTGCAGCCAACAAATTGACGGGGCTTCTGCTCTTCCTCGCCATCCCATTAGTCTTCCGGACTATCGTCCCCATCACCATCGCAGCCGCCATCGCCACCTTCGCCGCCCTCCAGGAAGGCCACCTCATCCGAACCCATTTTTTTTAATCGGTGTGCAAAATCGGCCTATTTTGATCACCGATGAGGGGGTATAGATACAGGCATCGGCGATTATCGCTATATTTGCAGTGAAACAGCCTTAGTGGCGTTAGATTAGTGTTAGTATGAATAAGGTTACTTCTGTTTGCGGAAACAAGTCCGCTATTTCATTTCAGGAAAAAGAAAATCAATGCAGGTTATTGTTCGACGAGTGCCTTCGTCGGGGCGCTGGATTCTGGCATCTGTGCACTCCGGGAGACGGGCAGCAGATTATTTTCAGCGATGTATCTGATTATGAAATGGGAATGGTGCTTACGGCCACTGTCTTAAAGGAAGTCTCCGGTGTAAGAATCATCACATTTGAACTGATGAGTAATCACGTTCATTTCATCTTGTACGGGACTAAAGAGGATGTTGAACTATACTTTACAAACCTAAAACTCAAGCTGCGCCGATTATTGAAGATTTCAGGTAAAATCGTCGATCTGAAGGGTTTCAAACCAAATATTATAGCTATTGATGATCTTGAATCGCTGCGCAATCAGATTGTCTATACCAATCGAAATAATTATTTGGTAGATCCCAGTCAGACACCTTTCTCTTATCCTTACGGCGCCAATGGGTACTATTTCAATCCAACGGCAAAGGCATTATACAGGAGCCGATATGGGGATTTGAATACACGGGAGCGCAGAGACCTCGTGCATTCCCGTGATATGAACTACCCGGACAGTTACTGTGTTGTAGATAATCACTTCTCTCCATTTAGTTACTGTGATATAAAACTCGGTGAGGCCTTTTTCCGTGATGCCAGACACTACTTCTATAAAGTATCCAGAGATATTGAGTCATACAAGGAAGTCGCCAGCCTTACCGGTGATTTGACATACTATACGGACGATGAATTATATGCAGCCGCTATCGTAATCTGCAGGAATGAGTTCGGCGGAATGAGGCCGGCGCTTCTGCCTACGGAGCAAAAGAAGGAACTTGCCACAAGGCTCCACTATGGCTATAACGCGAACAATAAACAGATTTCACGCCTGACGAAACTCTCCGAAAACTTCCTTTGTGGTATGTTCGGCAAGTAATTGACCTTCAATCGGTGTTCAAAAAAGGGGGTGTTTTGCGCACGGATTGAAATAAATATCAATCGGTGTTCAAAAAGGGGGTGTTTTGCGCACGGATTGAAATAAATATCAATCGGTGTGCAAAATCGGCCTATTTTGATCACCGATTAATGGCTGCTCTTACGCCGATTATGCTCTATGCAAAGCAGTTGGCAGTTCTCGGCCACGGTCTTACCACCTTCAATCCAAGGGGTAATGTGGTCGGCTTCCATTTCTTCAATCTCCCAGTGAGTCTTTTCTCTATGCTCGGCTACACAGTGAGGGCAAATGCCGCCCTGGCGCTCATAGACTTCGCGTTTCACTGCTTCGTCAAAGGTGCGCAAATTCAAGAACTTCTCATTGCCGGTGAGGACATACTGGTAGATGCCGGACTTCTTCTGCACCTCAGGATCTTGCATCAGCGTTGCCACTTTGGCTTCCAGGGCAGCCGTGTCCAGCGGATTTTTGCCGAACTCATTGTAAATCTCACCCCAAGGAAGACCCTTCATCTCTCTGCGATAGAAGGGGAATATCGTCTTTACCCAGTTTATTACGCCGGTATAGTAGAGCCACAACTCATTACAGTTAGGATCGTGTTGATGGTCAGCCATATACTGCTCGATGTTTCCGCAGGAAATCCACTTAAGAACCAATTCCAGCAGTCCCTGGCGATTAACCTCCACACGCACATATTTATCACCCAAGCCTATGCCGGCACAGTTCGTCTTGGAGAAATGCCGCTTGGCATCCGTCAGCCAGGCACCTGTATAGACGGCATTCCTGAGTTCCTGGTCAGAGAGTTTCTCCCCGGCTATATTTACAATCTTGAACCAGTCCAACTTCTCTGAATCCGTTCCCTCGCAGAAATAAACCATCAGTTTATAATTCAAAATCTGCTCCTGCTGGTCGTTGGTGAGGGTATGGAAATACTTCTCATTGATAGAGAAATCGTTGTTGAGGTACTGGCAGATGGAGATGGTACGCTGCTGCCCATCAAGAACCTCGAAGTTGCCATCTTCTTTCTTAACCCAATACATAATGTTGAGAGGAAAGCCGTGGCGCACAGTGTTAATAACTTCCTCGCGCTGTTTGCCGGTATAGACAAACTCACGTTGATATTTGGGCCGTACGTCCAGTCGGCCGCCGTAGGCCACTACGCCCTCCTCCTGAGAGTCGAGGTATCCGGCGAAGAGGTCCCGGATGGTGATTTCGTGAAGGGAGATTTTCATTTCTTACGTCGGATTATGATACGTGAATATGGACAGGTGTGTTTGCCGTTGATAGTATATGCAACGTCAGTTCGACCCCGGTAATTCTTGGTGATACCGATTTGTTTGGCCAAATCTCCACATCCGAGTCCGATTATCTCAAATTGATCAGGGTTATACTTGTCAAGAAACGTGTCAGGAACACCCATCGCGCCATAATAGTCGACAGGAATATCTTGAGTTTTGTCAACGTTTATCGCCTCATAGTTGTCATACTTGGGGTAATCAGATGGATTGTATGTTTTATAGAGGATAAGCATTTCATGTCTTTTCTGGATTTCCAGATTTGTCAGCCAAATTACCCCTGATACGCGAATCATACCCTCCTTGTGGTCTCCCGCAGTTGCCACGTCCTCATATTTACTGATGAAGTGAGTGGCTCCACCCTTGAAGCCATAACCAAGCCATATCTTATCATCCTTAATGAGGGGGAATATTTCAGAATAGTGCAGCGCATTTTGGTTGCCAATGATTATGAACTTCTTATCGTATTGTATAAGTTGGGCGACATATTCTCTGAAGAGACTGAACGGAGGATTGGTGCAGACAATATCGGCTTGTTTCAGGAGTTCTATGCATTCCTGACTGCGGAAATCGCCATCACCCTGCAGGGGTAATACTTCCATTTCTGATGGGTCAGGAACTTTGTTGCCATTCTTGTTTCCTTCATAGATGATATAAACCGCCTGTTCTGCGGCATTCTGGGAGAAGAGATCTGGTTCATTGTTCTTATAGCAGGTCGCGATGAGCTTCTTCAAGCCCAGAATCTCAAAGTTTATGGCAAAGTACTTGAAGAAATTGCTGACGCGAGGGTCATCACAGTTGCAGAGGACAGTTTTGCCATTGAAATGAGGCCTATAGTGCCGCAGTTCGTTTTCTATATCCGACAGTTGGGTATAGAATTCGTCCTTCTTCGCGGTCTTGGCCGTGTTCAGAAGTTTGTTGGCCATAAATGCGCTTCGGTTGTGGCATTTGATTTATCCGAAGCGCAGGTTCCCCTAAGACCGAAAAAAAGCGTGGACCGTTTCTTATCCACGCTTCGGAGGTCCTAGGAAAACCCACTAACAGAATAAGTCGTGCCCACGCCAAAGCGCGGACATTTACTGACTTATCCGGTGTTAGTATTCTGAAATTTCCTAGGTTTCCGAAGCAACCGAATAAATAGCAAATGCTATAATAATATGTCTACAATACTCTTTTGGTTATTGTAACAGCAAATCTACAAATTTTTAT
>CAMZIP010000007.1 GCA_947307265.1 uncultured Bacteroidales bacterium
CTGCCACGCCGCCTGCGAGTTTGCCAAGACGCTCCTGGAGTTTCTCGCGGTCGTAATCGCTCTTCGTAGCGGCGATCTGCTTGCGGATCTGAGCTGCGCGGTCTGCGATGGCTTCCTTGTCGCCGCTGCCGTTGACGATGGTGGTGTTTTCCTTGTCGATGACAACCTTCTCAGCGTGGCCGAGCAGGTCGGGAGTAGCGTTTTCAAGAGTGAAACCGCGTTCCTCGGAGACTACGACTGCGCCGGTGAGCGTTGCGATATCCTGCAGCATCTCCTTGCGGCGGTCGCCGAATCCCGGAGCCTTGACTGCCGCGATCTTGAGGGCGCCGCGGAGTTTGTTGACAACGAGGGTGGTAAGTGCTTCACCATCGACATCCTCTGCTATGATAAGAAGCGAACGGCCTTCGCGGGCGATCGGCTCGAGAATCGGCATCAGGTCTTTCATCGTGGAGATCTTCTTGTCGGTGATGAGGATGGCCGGCTGCTCGAGGACTGCCTCCATCTTATCGGGGTTGGTCATAAAGTATGCGGAGATATAACCGCGGTCGAACTGCATACCCTCGACGACCTTGACCTCGGTATCGGTGCCCTTGGCCTCTTCGACCGTGATGACGCCGTCCTTCTTGACCTTTGCCATCGCATCGGCGATAAGTTTACCGATCGAATTGTCATTGTTGGCCGAAATAGTACCGACCTGCTCGATCTTCGAGAAGTCGTCACCGACCTCGGTGCTCTGCTTCTTGAGATCTTCTACGACAGCAGCGACAGCCTTGTCGATACCGCGCTTGAGGTCCATCGGGTTGGCACCTGCTGCGACATTCTTCAGACCGACGTTGATGATGGCCTGTGCCAGAACGGTAGCGGTGGTGGTACCGTCACCTGCCTGGTCGTTGGTCTTGGAAGCGACCTCGCGGACCATCTGTGCACCCATATTCTGGAAACGGTCTTCAAGTTCGATTTCCTTTGCTACCGTAACGCCGTCCTTGGTGACCTGAGGTGCACCGAACTTCTTGTCGATGACCACGTTGCGACCCTTGGGGCCGAGGGTGACCTTCACTGCGTTTGCAAGTGCGTCAGCGCCTTCCTTCATAAGGTTGCGCGCTTCGATATTGAATTTGATATCCTTTGCCATAATTGATTCCTCCTGTTGTTATTTGAGAACTGCCACTACGTCTGACTGGCGCATAATGAGATAATTCTTGCCGTCAACCGTTATCTCTGTACCTGCATATTTGCCATAGAGCACGGTATCACCGGCCTTCAGTTCCATCGGTTCGTCTTTCTTGCCGCTGCCGACAGCAACAACTGTCCCCTGCTGGGGCTTTTCCTTTGCCGTATCGGGAATATACAATCCGCTGGCTGTCTTTGTCTCAGCCTCTTTGGCCTCAATCAGAACTCTGTCTGCTAATGGTTTGATGTTCATAGTTGTTATTATTTTAAGTAATTTTGCAATCAGTTAAATGCGACAGGAAAGTGGACAAAATGAGTGCCACACCGGCCGCACTGACATTTTGTCACAAGTGATGATGCGCAGATTTCTGATATTTCTGATGGTTGCGGCGCTGGCTTGCGGCTGCCGGGGCGGGAGCAATTCCGGCCGCGCGGTTGCTTCTGCCGATGAAGGACTTCATTCATTTCCATATCCGGAGCCGCCGGCGATGATGAGCGGGGTCGGTGCCGTTAAGGAATGGATGGCTGTCCATTTCTGGGACAAATATATCAAAGCAGCGGACGGCCTGCCGGACAATGAGAACCTGCGCAATGAGGCTATGAGCAATTACGTACTGCTTCTGAACGAAGTTTCGCCGGCTGTGGTGCGCGCGGCCCAGGAGTCTGCTTTTTCGCAGGCGGAGGCTGCCGAGGCAGCAAATCCTGAAGGTCAAATGCTTCATCGCCTGCTGCGTACGATGCAACATTATCTCGCCGACCCGAATTCACCTTACCGCAATCAGGACTATTATATCCCGATTCTCGAAAAGGCCATAGCTTCATCTGTTTGCAGCGATGAAGAGAAAACGGGTGCCGCATATCTGCTGAGCGTTTTTTCGCTCAATCAGACCGGAGAGGTGGCTGCCGATTTCAGGTATAGCCTGCGCAATGGCCGAACTGGCCATCTGTGCGGCATCAGCAGCGAATGGATAATCATTATGTTCAGCAATCCCGGATGCGAGGACTGCCGTGCCACGATGGAGGCCCTGCAGGCTGATGCGTCGTTGACCAAACTGCTTGCCGACGGTCGGCTGACCATTCTCAATGTTTATCCTGACAGCGATCTTTCGCTTTGGTTTGAGTATGCCGCTCAATATCCGAAGGAGTGGATCAACGGCTTCGATCCTGACGGCGTGCTCAAGTCGGATACGGTGTATTATCTGCCTGCCATACCTTCGCTCTATCTGCTTGACGGAGAAAAGCGCGTCGTCTGCAAAGATGCGCCTACAGAGCGTATTCTGGCCCGGCTGAAAAAGATAGAATAAACGTTTTTATACGGAAATAAACGGCTTTACACGGATAAAAATGAATGAAGTTGACGAGAGAATGATGCGCGAGGCTCTTCGCGAAGCCGAGGCAGCCCTCGAGGAGCACGAGGTGCCGATCGGTGCCGTTGTCACGTGTCGGGGCAGGATTATCGCAAAGGCCCATAATCTTACCGAAACGCTGCACGACCCTACTGCTCACGCCGAGATGCAGGCCATCACTATGGCTACGGAGTATCTTGGTGGTAAGTATCTCAAGGATTGTACTCTCTATGTCACCGTCGAGCCCTGTCCGATGTGTGCCGCCGCCCTCAACTGGGCTCAGGTCACGCGCATTGTATATGGTGCGGCAGATCCCCGCCGCGGCTACACTCTCTTCTCTCCCGACCTCCTGCATCCCCGCACCGAAGTTGTCTCCGGCGTCCTTGCTACCCCCTGCGCCGACCTTATGACCGACTTCTTCAAAGAGAAGCGGTAGTGCTCCAGGAACTTTTCATTAAAAGCGTGTAGCAAGCCATTCTCCGAAGAATCGGTCGTAAATTGTGTAGCCTTCTTCAGAATGGTACACGATTTCTTCGTCGAGTAAGCGTGACAAGGCGCTTTTGACACTACTGGTGGCGGAAAGGTTATACTTGGATATGAAACTGCCAGAAGTTATTTCCTTGACTTTCTTTTCCTTGGCGATAGCCTTCATTAATTTTCCCTGCCCCCTGGAGTAGGCCCTCAGCAGATACATATAATAGTCATTGTTTTCCTGGAGTATGTCGGAAATGCATTCTTCCGCCAAAACGGAGTCGATTGTTTTGTTTGTTTTTGAATAAAGACGGTTCAGTACTATCTGGATATATCCGGTATAACCCTCATATCGATTGAAAATCATATTGAAAACCGGCTCGGGCATTTCTCTCCCCTGCGCATTGAAAAAAGCGGCAGCAAAGGAGTAATAGCGATTATAGTCAATAACATCTATAGTTTTTTCCGAAGAACTCTGATAGAACGGCCGCTTCGGGGAGTGAAACATTTCTTCAAGCATATGTTTCTGGCTTCCTGAAAAAATGAAATGAACATTGTGCAAATCCTGAATATAGCTGCGCAGAATTGCTTCAATATTTTTTTCGGGATAGTTGCCGATCTGCTGAAATTCGTCCAGGGCGATATAGCAAGTTTTGCCGGAAGAATTCAGATAGCTGAACACTTGTTCGAGAGTATGCTCTTCTGATCCTGGTACGAAATCAAATCCAACCTTCGGCTGCCCAGTAAGTGAATCTACAGAATAAAAAGGCCTGAGCCCCCTAAAGATAGCAGTTGCTTTCTTCAAAACTTTTACCGGGTTGGAATCCAGCTGGCCAAGTATTGCCGCCGCAAATGCTTTGGTAAAGTCAAAAAGACATTCTGTAGGGTAGAGATCGATATATATGGTTACGGCCTTGGGCTCCTGTTGATTTATAGTATAAAATAAGTGCTTGATCAACGCGCTTTTGCCCATTCGCCGAGGAGATGTAAGAGTGACATTTCTGCCATTCCGCAATGTTTCATAAAGCTCTTTGGTTTCGACTTCCCTGTCGCAAAAATACTTGGGAGATTCGTATCCTGTAATCAGGAATGGATTATCAATCAGTGGATTCATATATTGCGGCTTTATCGTTGCGTAATTTACGCAACGCAAAGATCGCAAAAAACATTTACAAAACCAAATCCATTCTCCAGGATACAATGTGCTGGATAATTATCGTTCTCGGCGGAAAAGTCCGAAGACGGCGCTGCCGCTGCCGGACATTGAGGCGTAGATGGCTCCGCGTTTGTAGAAGTCCTCTTTGACGAGCGCGATTTCAGGGTGCGCTGCGAAAACCGTGGCTTCGAAGTCGTTGACCAGTCGTCCTCGCCAGGATGTGACTGGTGAGGCAAGAATGTCCACAAGCGGCTCGGAGGGCATTGCAGGCTTGATGCCGGCATAAGCCTCGCGCGTCGAAACGTGAACATCCGGCACGGCAACCTCGATACGCCAGTCGCTGAGGTCGATATCGAAAGGCTTAAGTATTTCGCCGCGGCCGGAGGCGATCATCGGCCGGTCATAGATAAAGAAAGGACAGTCGCTGCCAAGCGTTGCGGCAATTGAGGCGCATTCTTCCGTGCTTAGCGGCAGGTCGAACATCTGGCGAAGCATCAGGATGGTGGCGGAGGCATCCGCTGAACCGCCTCCGAGTCCGGCTCCAGCCGGAATCCCTTTCCACAGATGAATCTGCACCGGCGGCAGGTCGAAACGCGCCGCAAGCGCACGATAGGCCCGCAGGCACAGATTGTTGTCAATCGCTGAGGGATCACCGCCATCCAGTTCGATACCGTATAGATTCATACTTGTCTGCTCCGAAGGCAGAATCTCCAGAACATCCCGCAGGCCGTCCCAGGGGATGAACAAGCTCTCGATATCGTGGTATCCGTCCTCCCTGCGACGCAGGATGTTGAGGCCGAGATTCAATTTGGCGTGAGGAAAGGTGATCATAGCGCCAAGTTACGCAAAAAGCAGCATCATTGCAGCAAAATGCCGGGAAGTTTTGTAAATTTGTAAGGATACTAAAACCTGAAATATGCGCACAGAAATCGCAACTATCGGCAAGACAGCCCTCCTGGACACGCTTTTCGAAAACACCGAATACCACAATACCCCCGTACTGCAACTCTCCGAAAAAGGAGAAAGTTGCTCGGCGCATCGCATCCTGACAGAAGGAATAGACTTCGATCTGGTCTATACTCCGCTCAAGCATCTGGGATACAAGGCGGTACTATATGTGGTGTGAGAGATCTACGCGGCATTCCATAACCCCTGCGCCCTCTCGGTCCAACTCGGCATCTCCAGCAAATTCTGCGTCGAAGACATCCGCGAACTGTTTGACGGTATCCTGGCCGCATCCCGCGAGCATCATATCACGCAACTTTCGCTCGATATGAATCCTTCGCTCAACGGCCTGTGCATCAGCCTCGCTGCCATCGGCCTGCAGAAGAAGGGCGTCCGTGCGCAGCGCGCCCCTTACAAGAATATGGACCTCATCTGCCTTTCGGGCCGCCTGGGTGCTGCTTATATGGGCCTGCACGTTCTCGAGCGCGAAAAAGTGGCGTTCAACAAGGACGGCCGCCAGCCGGACCTGAGCAAGTACAGCAAGATTCTGGCTTCATATCTCAGTCCCGAAATCAACCCCGAGACGGTGTCGCGCTTCCTTGCGGATGAGATTTATCCCTCAGGCGGATATTTCGTGACGCACGGACTGGCAGATGCAGTGCTGCAACTGACTCGCGACAGTGGCTTCGGAGCCAAGATTTACCTCGAAAAAATCCCGATGTCACACCAGACCAACGAGGCGGCGGAAGAGTTCGGCATCGATCCCGTTACTGCGGCAATGAACGGCGGCGACGATTTCCAGTTCATATTTACCGTGCCTATCGGCAAAAACGACATAATCCGCCGCAACTTCCAGGATTACGACGTTATCGGCCACCTTGCGCGGCCGGAAGTGGGTGCTGTGCTGGTTACGCCTGAAGGCGCCGAGATACAGTTGCGTTCTCAGGCTTACGAGTCGGCCGAGGAATCAGAGCAATAATATAGCCTATCAGGGCTACACCACCGACAATCAGCAGTATATCGCTCAGTCGGATGACCACCGGGTAATAATCGACCACGAAATTGCCCGGCATCCGGACTATGCCGAATTGCTGCTGGATGACGCATACCGCCAGACCGACGATGACGCCCGCGGCAATGCCGAACAGCGAAATATACCAGCCTTCCTTGATGAATATGCGGCGTATCAGCCCCTCTCCGGCACCCATCGCGCGCATAATCTCCACGTCTCCGGTCTTCTCGATGATAAGCATCTTGAGCGAGCCGAGGATATTGAAAGAGATGATAATCATCATCAGCACGAGAATCAGGTATATGGCCAGTTTTTCGGATGAAATCAACTTGTAGAGCGTGTCATTCTGCTCGCGCCGCGTCTTGCAGGTAAATCCGTCGCCGAAGTGCCGGCGGGTAGCATCGACCAGCGAAGCCGTGGCAAATCCCTGCGCATCCAGGGCTTCCGGTGTGGCATAGACTTCGAGTCTTGAGACCTCTCCCGGGCATCCGAGCAGGTTCTGCATCGCCTTCAGCGGCAGGAATATATACTTGCGGTCGAAAGTATTGTCAAGCATCAAGATGCCGGCCGGGAAAAGCCGGACCTTATTGAGCGAAGCAAGCGGATCCATCAGCGAAACATTTGCCCCGCGGGCAGGAAACCACGCTTCGAGCGGTGTTATGAATGATGTCCTCAGGCCCAGGTTGTAGGCCAGCATCCGGCCCATAACGACCTGGTTGTTCTCTCCCTCCTGCAGGTTGAAAGTGCCTTCGGTCAGATGGTTGCGAAGTTCTGTGACGGCCGTGAAAGTGCTGTCAACGCCCTGTGCCGTGGCGATTGCCTGGCGGCTGCCGTAGGTCAGGTAGATATTCTCCTCGACCACCTCGCATACGGCGCGCACACCGGTTTCGGCGCGAAGAGCCTCCATTTGTGCGGCATCAGGAGAGAAGGTCTTGCCCTCTTTGGGTTCGATGACTATGTCAGGCGAGCAGGCATTGTATAGTCCCTGCACGATGCTGTCGAAGCCGTTGTAGATCGACAGTACGATGACAAGGGCCGCACATCCAGTGGCGATGCCCGCCGCGGAAATGCCGGAAATGATATTGATGACGTTGTGCGACTTCTTTGCGAAAAGATAACGCCTTGCTATGAATCCTGACAGGTTCATCGCCGGGAGGTTATTTTTTCAGAAGTTCGTCGATATGCTCCACGTAGTCGAGCGAATCGTCCAGGTAGAATGCAAGTTCAGGAACGATGCGCAACTGTTTCGCGACCAGGCGGCCGAGTTCTCCGCGGAGACGGCGGTTGTCCTCCTCCAGCCGGGCCATAACCGCCTCTGCCTTGGACGAAGGGAAAATACTCACATATACCTTCGCCAGAGACAGGTCGGGGCTCATCTTGACGCCGCTGACGGTCACCATTGCGCCGCCGTAGGTTGCCATACCCTTGCTGCGGATGATCTCCGCAAGGTCGCGCTGTATCTCGCGGGCAACCTTAAGTTGCCGGGTGTTTTCGTTCTCAGCCATTATGCGATGCGGAAGATATAATAGTTCTTCTTGCCCTTCTGGACGAGTATGTACTTGCCGTTGAGGATCATATCTTCGGTCAGGCAGGCTGCGGTATCGGTGATCTTGGCCTTGTTGATGCTCAGTCCGCCGCCCTGTATCATCTTGCGGCATTCGCCCTTTGAAGGGAATACATTGGTTTCGACTGCAAGTGCCTCGATGATATCGAGCGGCAGCTTTTCGCGTGCTATGGTCCACTGCGGGACTCCGTCAAATACCGAAAGGAACGTGGCCTCGTCCAGAGCCTTGAGCGTTTCTGTGGTGCCTTTGCCGAAGAGCATTTCGGATGCTGCCAGAGCGTTGTCGTACTCTTTCTGGCCGTGGACCATTACGGTCACTTCGCGTGCGAGGAGTTTCTGCAGTTCGCGGCGCTCCGGTGCCTCGCGATGTGATGCGATGGCATTTTCGATAGTCTCGCGGTCGAGCATCGTGAAAATGCGGATATAACTCTCGGCATCTTCGTCGGAAACGTTGAGCCAGAACTGGTAGAACTCGTAAGGCGAGGTCTTGGTCGCGTCGAGCCAGATATTGCCTTTTTCGGTCTTGCCGAACTTGGTGCCGTCAGCCTTGCGGATAAGAGGGCAGGTGAGCGCGAACGCTTCGCCGCCGTCCATACGGCGGATAAGTTCCGTACCGGTGGTAATATTGCCCCACTGGTCGCTGCCGCCGAGTTGCAGCACGCAGCCCTTGTGCTTCCAGAGCCAGTAGAAGTCATAGCCCTGGAGCAGCTGGTAGCTGAACTCCGTAAATGACATACCCTCCGAAGAGTCGCGCGAGAGGCGCTTCTTGACGGAGTCCTTTGCCATCATATAATTGACGGTGATATGCTTTCCAATGTCACGGATGAAGTTGATAAACGTGTAATCCTTCATCCAGTCATAGTTGTTGACCAGTTCTGCCTTGTTGGGAGCGTCGGACTCGAAATCGAGGAAGCGTGCGAGCTGCGCCTTGAGGCAGGCGACGTTGTGGTTGAGGGTTGCTTCGTCGAGAAGGTTGCGTTCTGCCGACTTCATCGAGGGGTCGCCGATCATACCGGTAGCACCGCCCACCAGCGCGAACGGCTTGTGGCCGCAGGCCTGGAAATGCTTAAGTATCATTATGCTGACGAGGTGGCCGATATGCAGCGAGTCGCCGGTCGGGTCGATGCCGACATAGGCGGATGCGGGGCCTTCCATCAGTTTCTCTTCAGTGCCGGGCATAATGTCCTGGATCATACCGCGCCACTTGAGTTCTTCTACAAAGTTCTTCATCTTCAAATTAATCTACAAGCCAAACCATTACGTGATTCTCGAAGGTCATATATTCGAGTTCCAACTCGACTTCGTTGCCGTCCTTGTAAGTGAAGGTAGCATCGATGGTGCCTTCCTCGTGCGGAGTGAAGCGCTCGACCTCGATCTGCTCTGCGAAATCCACGCCCGAGAGGGACATACGCTTGAAAATAGCTTCCTTCGCGCACCAGTAGATAGCCAGCTGGAGAGTGCGGTTGCGGTCGCCGAGGTCTTCAATCTCTTCCTCGGAAAGGGCCTTGCGCTCTACTGCGCTGAAGTCGCGGTCAAGACTTTCGATGTCGATGCCGAGACTGTCACTGGGGTGCAGGATAATCGCGACGAACTCCTTGGAATGGGAAATGCTGATCTCCATCGCGAGGTTCTGGAGGTACGGCCTGCCGTTCTCGTGATGTCCGAGATAGACTTTCTCTTCAAATACCTCGTTGAGCAATGCGCGGGTTGCGAGGAATTCGCGACGGCGTGCATCGTTGGTGATGAATGTCAACTCTTCGAGTTCTTCATCGGGTATGGAGGTCATTTCAAGCAGTTGCTGCTCAGTCTCTTCGATGCGCCAAACGTAGATTTTGGCATCGTTGTCAAGTTCTTTTGTAAGGTATAGTGCCATAAAATGGTTATATAATCGCTTCCTGCCGGCGGATGCGCTCCGTCGGTGAATAGTGGTTCGTGGGTTGGGGTATTACTGCACAACCGGAGGGGAGCAGACCTTTAAGGTCGGCTTCCAGCGTGCCGTTGTTGCAACTCGGAGGTTCCAAAGCGTGTGCAGTTTAAAATTAAATCTCTTGTTGAGATACCAGGATTCGAACCTGGACTGGGAGAACCAAAATCTCTAGTGCTACCATTACACCATATCTCAAAACAGCCTACAAAGGTATAATAAAAAATGATTTATTGGAATTTGTCTCCGAAGAAGATGGCGTTGGTCAGCAAATGCGAACCGCAATACCAGACCGAACGGAAGTTAATATTGTCGGATATATATACCAATGAACCGTTTCCTACCTTCTTGGTGAGGATTGCCGGATTACCGGCAAGCGTCTCCAGATGTTTGTCCTTGATGCATCCGGAGAGGTAAGGCTCCTGTGCATACTTGAGCGCAGTGTGCATATCCTCGTAACTCTCGATATAGGATGCTGACTTGCGATATATCGGCAGGCTCTTGTGGCGATAGCCCCACGCAAGCGGATTGTTCATATTGAGCGTAGCGTTGAGGATGACGCCGTTCGAACCGCCAGACAGGTTGGTCGTCAACTTGCCGAGATTGCATTTCCCGACGAGGGAAGCCGTCGAACCGCCGATAAGGATGAGCGTACCGCCCGCATCGACCCATTCGCCGATCTTCTTCATCTGAGCGTCTGTCAAGGCGCTGGGAATGCCTCCTGCAACGACTATCGAAGTATATTCGTGAAGTTTTGCAGTATTGAAATTCTCGCCTTCAACAACTACGTGCTGCATATTGAAACGCTTGTCGAGCAGTTGCCAGACCTCACCGGATTCGAACTGTCCCGAGCCGCGACCGGTCAGGATGATGGTCTTGGCTTCACGGACGGGCAGGAATCCGCGGCTTCCGATACTGTGCTTGCCGGTGCTCATAGTCTTGATGGCACGCACATCTACGCCTGCGATGGCAGCCTGCTTCTCGATGATGGAGAATACCTCTTCGGCAGGAATATCCTGCATCGAAGCAGGTATCATAATCGTGCCGCTCTGGTATTTGTACTGCTTGCCGTCTTCCTCGTATGTGAACGGCTTGACGGCTACGCGCAGGCGCAGGCCTTCCTTCTGCAGTGCTGCTGCGAGGTACGGAGCGTAATACTCTTCCATACCGAATGCATACGCCACGTTGGTATATCCACCTATAATCTTGCCTTCGGGGAATACGGCCTTCTCAACCTTGCTTCCGAGAGCCGGAACCGAGCCGAGCGTCTTGTAGTCCATATCGAATGCACGGGCTACAGTCCAGGTCGATACATCGTAGAACGAACTGTCCTGGAATGCGGTGATGTCTTCGAAAAGTGCCTTGACCGTGTAGTAATTCTTCTGGTTCATCGGAACGATGAAGTTATGCTCCTTGCCTTTCTCGTGATAGACCTCGATCTCGTGGCGGAGGAGGCACTCGAGGAAATGGAACTCGATGCCGTTGTTGCCGCGGGCGTTGAAGCCATAAGCCTTGACGGGGTCCTTTGCAATGGCGGTCTTGACGTCGCGATAGAAGTTGCGCTGGTACTCGAGCAGGTCTTTCTTTATCGCAAACGAATTGAATGTCAGGCTCAGGGCTGCAATCGTCTGGTTGCGTACGGCCTCCTGGAACGTAACCTTGCCCCACGCGGTGTTGGGCCGCGAATAGGCGAGCGGATTGATCTGCTCGTGCAGGATGCAGACGGAGCCGAGAATATCGCCGTATGCCGCGCCTTTGCCGATGTAATAATCGTCATAACCTTCGCCGAAATAATACGGAATGCCCTGTGCGTCAAATGCGGCGGCAGTGCCTTTCGCGATATTGAGCGTCAGGTCCTGATTCTTCTGCGGAGTGTACTTGTAAGTGCGGTGCGGATCGCCGGGGCTGAAATAGAAGCCCTTCGGACCGTTGCCCTGCTCGTGCATATCCAGGACGACGTTCGGCATCCAGTAACGGTACATTGCCACGCAGTTCTGGCCTTCAGGGTGCTGGACGAACAGCCAGTCGCGGTTGCAGTCAGCCCAGTAGTGGTTGGCGCGGCTTGACGGCCAGGCCTCGCGAATCTCGCGGGACATATTGTCGCACACGTGGTTGAGGCTGGTGGTGGTCGTGGTCCAGGTCGCAAAGCGGTTGATGCCGTCGGGGTTGAGGCCCGGAGTAATGATCACAACTGCGTTTTCCAGAAGGTCATTTACGCGGGCATCGTCCGCGGCATTGAGCACGTAGGCAATGACTATCGCAGCATTGCAGCCGGAAGCTTCGTTGCCGTGAATCGAACCCATCAGGTCGATGACCAGCGGAGTCTTCTCCAGATCCACCTTGCCGCTCTTATCGACATCCGTCAGGGCAAGGTGCTCCTGGCGGATATCTTCGAGACGGGCCTGATTGTCAGGACTCGTGACGGCCATCTGGATATACGTGCGGCCCTGGTTGGTCTTGCCGAATTCGCGAAGGCTTGCGCGGTCGCTGACTCCTGCCAGATAACGCATATAGGAGAGCACGTCTCCCCAGTCCATCATATGGTCCTTGATCTCGCGGCCGAAATAAGCCTGCGGCGAGAGTATGTCGTCGCTGTATTTCATTCCCTGATAAGCAAGCGGCAGATATTCATCCACCGTAGGGGATACCGGCCCCGCGACGTAGGGCTGTGCAGCCGCCCGGATGCCGCAGAGCAGCATCAGCGCGGAAATCAGCAACGATATTTTTTTCATTATCAGAAACTATTAGAAGCCGAATTCTTCCTGGTAGAACTTGTTGATCTTGTCGTCGATCTTGTCGTTGATTTTCTTGAGTTCCTTGACATCGACCTGACCCTTCTTCTGCCATTTCTCAAGTGCTTTCTGGTATACGGGGAGGACTTCCTTCTCAAGTTTCAGCACCTTCTGCAGATAACCGGTACCCTGATTGTTCCAGAGCATATCCCAGCGGAAATACTTCTTTACATTGTCGGTATCGTCATAGTCCCAGCAGTAGATGCTTTCCTTCATCTTGTAACCCATTTCGCCGAGAGGCGCGACCTTGCTGAAATTAGCCTTCAGCATACGGGGCAGGCCTTCCTGGCCGCCGCACTCCCATACGGGGACGGCAACGGTGGTACCGGGATAACTGATAATGCTCCAGAGGGTGACCAATTCAGGATTTTCGTCCGGACGGACGCCCTGGATAACGACGCTGGAGGTAGTGGTCTTGCGGGTGATGAAGTCAGTATCGAATGCCCACGGACCGGTCTTTGCCTTGTTGATGGCGTCGCTCTTGAGATCCATACCGATCAGAGGGTTGCAATAGTTGCGGGCCATATTCTTGAGGATGAAGTCAGGAGTGACAGTGCCTTCTGCGATAGCCTTCTTGACCATTTCGTCAGCTGCGATGTAGCGTGCGTGGCCGCGACCTTCCTCGATGGGACGGCCGTTGAGCGAATAGTTGCTGCGTACGAGATAACCATCGGGAGCGACTGCGGGATCGTTGACGTCATATTTGAAATACTCGTGGTAGTTGACCTCGAAATATGCAGCACCGCCCTTTGCGTCCAGGACACCGAAATTGGTCGTCACGCCCCAGGGCTGAGGCTGCCTCTTGAGGAACTCTTCGAAATCATCCACGGTCTTGCAGACCTCCAGGGCCTTCTTCATAAATGAACCGTTGCTGCCCTTGCCGCCGGTCTCGAGCGTGTCGCGCTTGACGTTGTAGGACATCGTGTTCATAATGCTGAAACCCTCCGAGTTGGTGCCGATCCATACCAGGGTGTGCTTGTCTGCGTGTGCATCTACGACAGCGACGAAGGAGAACTTGCCTTCCTCAGCGGGGAAGTACTTGTACATATTCTGGTCCGAACCGGTGTCGCGGTTCTTCCACATCAGCGGACGTCCGTCCGGAGTGAGTTTACCGGAGATGATGACGCTCGTGCAGGCGGAAGAGATGGCTTCCGTTGCGCAGAAAATAATCAGCAGCAGGGCTGCAATCTTGGTGAATTTAGACATATTGGTCATTTTTAAGTTGTTATAATCAAAAAACGTGTCCCGTCAACATTTGGCGGTACAGTCAGTAAAGGTAGCAAAAATCTTGCAAATAAACAGTTACATCGACAGGATATTGTCGGTGATGCGTGCGACGGATTCGCGGTGGCTGATGAAGATAATGGTCTTGTGGCCGTGCATTTCGCGGTCGAGGCCTTCGAGGATGCGGCGTTCGGTTTCCGGATCGACGGCCGAGGTGGCTTCGTCGAGAATGAGGATGCCGCCGCTGCGGAGCAGTCCGCGCGCGATGGCGATGCGCTGGGCCTGGCCTTCCGAGAGTCCGCCGCCCTTTTCGCTGCAAGGCGTATCGAGACCTTCCGGCAACTGGAATACGAAGTCAGCAGCCGCTATTTCGAGGACGTGACGCAATTCTTCGTCCGTAGCGTCTTCTTTTGCCAGCAGCAGGTTTTCCCGGATGGTGCCGCTCATAAGGCTGTTGCCCTGCGGGACATACATAAAGTTGGCGCGGGTATCTGCCGAGGCCTTCACTCCGTCGATGAGGATTTCACCGGCAGTTGGCTCCATAAGTGCCATTGCAAGGCGAATGAGAGTGCTCTTGCCGGCACCGGTCTCGCCCTCGATGACGGTCATTTTGCCGCCCTCGAAAGTATAACTGAAGTCCTTCAGCACCGGATGCAGGCCGCCCGGATAGGTGTAATCCACGTGCGAGAAAGTGACCTGCGGTGCGCCTGGGAGGAGTGTCGGTTTGCCGTGCGGCTCCTCGGGCATTTCCTCCAGATCCATCAGGCGTTCGATAGAGGTGAGCGAATGGATGAATGCGGGAATATGGCGCGCTACGTCGGCGATGGGTCGCTGAACCTGACTGACGAGTTGCAGGAACGCGGTCATCGTACCGTAGGTGATGGATTTGTCGCGGATGCCGAAAACTCCGTAAAGGAATGCCGCCGCATATCCGGCCAGGAATCCGAGGCTCATAAACGAGCGTCCGATGGCGCCGTAGTTGAGGCGGATGACGGTGTTGTCGCGAACGTCGCGCTGCATCCATCCGAGCCGCGTCATTACCTTTTCAGCGCCGATAAGCGTCATTACCACGACGCGGTTGGCGATATTTTCCTGCATATAGCCCTGAATCTGGCCTTCGCGTGCGCGAATGGCGGTGGTGAGCTTGCGCATCTTGCTGAAGAACAGGCGGCTGCCGATGACCGCGACAGTCATCAGGACTATCAGCACCCACGCCAGATTAGGAGCCAGAGTAATCAGGAAAATCGAAGCCGCTACGAGCTGGCAGATGGTTATAGCTACCTCCGGAATGCGTTCGCAGACCAGATTGACCACTATGTCTACATCTCCCTCGATGCGGTTGATGATATCTCCGCTGTGAAATGATTCGCGTCCCTGCCAGCGGCTGTGGAGAATGTATCCGAAATGGCGGAAACGCTCTGAGTTTTTGGTTGTTACGGTGAGATAACCTTCCCAGTATGATGCGCCTACGTTGGACAGAAGTTGTGCGGCCATAATGCCTATCATAATGGCAATCGATGGGCCGAACGGCTCGTCCACGACGCCCGTGGCAATGTCCACCAGATGCTTGCAGATCCATACGAATCCGAGCGAGGCAGCAATGCGCACGAGACCTATCAGGACGCTGACGAGCAGCTTCAAGCGCAGCGGGCGAATAAATCCCGCAAGGCCTCTCATACAGGTTTTAAAACTCTTCACCGGCAGTTTATTCTGATATCAGATCAGCTTCAAGCCACTTCTCGGCAAGTTTCTTCGAGTCCTCGAGCGCTACCTCGCGGTCCACTTCATATTCCTCGCAGAGCAGATCGGCCATATCTTCCACCGTAAAATCGCGGCCTTCGAGTTTGTACCACAGGTAAGCGGCGGTCTCGTTGAGGGAGACCATCTTGTTGAAATTGACCTGCTGCTGGCCTTCGCCGATGATGATGTGTTCCTTGCCCAGTTTGCGGAGCCGGAATCCTTCAATTATTTTCATTTCTTTCCAGGTAATCTTCTGTATATGAACAATAAATATCTCCTAATCGGCAGCAGGCGGCGCCAAAGGCGGCCTTTGCCGGGGATTTCGTGACTGCCGTCGGGACGGATGATTTCTTTCACGCAGCCGAGGACATCTTCCTTGCGGCAGCGTTCCTGTCCGCGGATATTGCCGTCGCCCATCATCGTTACCACCTCGCCGTCGATCGAGATGACGCGATGCAGGACGTACATTACTTCCTTTTTGCCGTCGCGGCTGATGTGCAGGCGCGCAAGAGCGATATCATCCACTTCCGGTTCCTTCTTGTACAGCAGGACGCTGTCCTTCTCGTTATGCAGGAACGGCATCATACTGTAGCCGCGCGTGAGCAGGATTACCTCCTGGCCCGCGTTGAGCCGGTCGGCCACCTCTTCTATGAGAACCTCGTTGGGGATGGTTATTTTTCTATCCATCAGCGGATGGTCTGTGATGAAAGACGTGCAGCGCCTTCGTCGGGAAGGCAATCAAGTTCGTAGCAGGGGACCTGCAGCAATATATGTTCTATGGTCTGGTGCATTCCGTCGGCGAATTCCCTGATCTGGCGCAGGCCCGAGCAGGACGGATAGACGGCTGCGTAACTTTCGAGGATATTGCACTGGCGGATGCGGTTTTCAGGCGCCTGATTGAGTTTGACGAATGCCCCTGCGGGAACGGTCATATTGCGGTAGCAGGGCGTCTTGCCGCTCCAGGGGGAGCCATATACCCGCGTGATGCCGTCCTGGCCGACGCGGACGATGGGGTTGTCGTCGTTGAGCAATTCGCTGCCCTCGACATATTTGAGCCAGAGGTTGCTGTGCGTACTCTTGCCGGTGCCGCTCTTTCCGAGGAAAAGGTACCCGCGGCCGCCGTTGGCGATGACCGAAGCGTGCATTTCGAGAGTGCCGAGAGTTGCCGTTGTAAATGCATACAGCAGCATTGCGGCATTGTTGATGCCGAAAATTGCAAGATGCTCTTCGTTTGCCACGTGGACTACGCCGCTATGAAAATCCGGGGATGCGATGATTCGCACGCAGATAGGCATTTTCTGCGTAGGAGCCATCTCTATGATCCATCGGTTTGCACCTGCTTTCACTTCCGGGCCGTCGGCCTCGCGGTAAATTTCCATTCGCGGCTGGTCCTCGTCTTCCGGCTTGTCCTTGTAGAAGGGCATTTTTGTGGGAACAGGCTCCTGCTTGCTGTAACGCAGGTTGAAAATGCAGTCTCCAGCCTCGCAGCGGAACGGGTGATAGTTGTCCAGACGGTCCCAAAGGGGCGAACCATCTTCTATTTCTATCGAAAACCGGTGACCGGCAACCAGGTAATATTCAGTCATTTGCTATGAGAATGTGATGGCGGGCGCACCGCACGCAAGCATTAACAGGTATATCAGACCGCCTACTACGATAGTGGCAGGGATGGTGAGCAACCAGGCTCCGACTATATGTCTTGCCGTCAGCCACTTGATGCTCTTGATACCGCGCGTCAGGCCGGTTCCGATGATGGCGCCTGTGACGGTATGCGTCGTAGAGACGGGAATGCCGAGAAT
Organism: uncultured Bacteroidales bacterium; assembly: GCA_947307265.1. GTDB lineage: Bacteria > Bacteroidota > Bacteroidia > Bacteroidales > UBA932 > Cacconaster. Next base: position 17,144 of record CAMZIP010000007.1, read on the forward strand.
TGCCGTGGTGATAAGCGTCAGGGAGCCTGAAAATTCGGAGCAGAAACCCGTTACGGGCGTTACTTTGGACAGGCCGCTGCCGAGCGTCTTGATGACTTTCCAGCCTCCGATAATCGTACCCATCGAAATCAGACCGTATGAGACAATCATCGTCCAGTACGGTACGAACTGGCCTTCGCCTACGTTGTAGAGCACTTTAAGTATGGCGTTGTCAGGATTCTGCGCTGCTGCGGAGGCGAGCAGGATGGCGATGATACCCATAGTTTTCTGACCGTCGTTGAGGCCGAAACTGAATGAGAACAGCGCCGAGGTGAAAAGCTGTAGCCTGCGGAATGTCTTGTCCACCTTGGGCAGCGGACAGCGGCGCAGGATGCGCATCAGCAGGCAGTGGATGAAAAAGCCCAGCAGCATACCGATGAGCGGCGAAACTACAATGAAGAGCAGTATCTTGAAAATGCCGCTTCCGACGAGGTAATCGCCGCCGTATGCAAACCAGACGGGGCCTATAAGTCCGCCGATGATGGCGTGAGACGCTGAAATAGGCAGACCGAATTTTGTGCAGAACCAGGTCCATATCACGGCGCCGAGCAGTGCCGAAAGTATTACGAAATGGTCTATTGCCTGCTCGTGCACGATACCCTTGCCCATCGTCTCGGCAACTCCGGGAGCGACGAAAAAGAACACGAAGCACGAAACGAATATCCAGAAGCCCGCCCAGAACACTGCCTTTTTAGGAGACAGCGCCCTCGTAGCGACGACCGTCGAAATGGCATTGGCAGCATCGTTCATACCGTTCATATAACTGAATACGAACGCTATAACGATGGCTATCAGAACTATCGCCAGCATCTTTAACTGAGTTTGACGAGGATGTTACGGACTGTGTCGGAGATATCCTTGCCAAGGTCGCAGGTATCCTCGAGGGTCTGGATGATATTCTTCTTCTTGACGAGTTCGATGGCGTCCTTTTCATCGTGGAAGAGGGCGCTCATATAGTCGGAATAGATATTGTCGGCGGAGTGCTCGATCTCGATCATCTGGTCGCACAGTGAGTCGATCTCGCCGATCTTGTTGCGCATATCCTCGAAACGGCGGGTGATTTCGAGCAGGAGGCCTGCATCCTTGCGGATTGCCAGTGCCATCTCCTTGAATCCCGGATCTGCGTCATTGGGCTGGAAGAGGACTATCTTCTTGCCGGAATCGCGGATGCTGTCGAGAAATACGTCCACGTCCTGTGCCAACTGGTGAATGTCGTCACGGTCAAAGGGCGTAACGAATGCTTTCAGAAGTTCGTCTATGATGGTATCGGTAATCTTGTCACCCTTGGTCTCGTGCTCCTTGATGCGGACCGAAAGTTCGCGGCGGGCGTCGTTGTCCACCTCTTCGGTAAGCGCTATGAGCAAATCTGCCGCTTCTACGATATTTTCAGCGGCTTCAATGTAAAGCGGGAAGAACCGCTTGTCTTTCACTACAAAGAATTGCAGGAATTTGTCAAGAACATTAGCCATACTATTCCAAAATAATGTACAAATATACGAAAATAGGCGGACTAATAATGGGATTTAACTATATTTGTGGAGTATTAGTAAATATGTTGTACAGAAGCAAAGCACCGTTCCGGCTCGGTATTGCCGGGGGAGGAACAGACCTTTCACCTTATTGCGATATTTACGGCGGGGCCATCGTCAACGTGACCATCGACCGTTTTGCATTTGCCACCATCCGTCCCACGGATGACGGCAAGGTGACTTTCATTCATATCAACGAAGATACCTGCGCTACGTTCGACGCAACGTCCAAACTGCCCCTTGCAAAAGGGCTGGAACTGCAGTGCGGTATATATAATTCCATTGTCGAGCGATACAACGGCGGCAAGCCGCTGAGCCTGGAACTCACCACCCAGATGGACGTGCCTTCCGGTTCGGGTCTCGGCACCTCTTCTACGCTCGTAGTGGCCATCCTGGGCGCATTTACCGAATGGCTGCACCTGCCGCTCGGCAAATATGATATTGCTCGTTACGCCTTTGAGATAGAGCGAGTCGATCTCGGATTCCACGGCGGTAAGCAGGACCAGTACGCAGCCACCTTCGGCGGCGTCAACTTTATGGAATTCCAGGATGCCGGCCGCGTCATCGTCAATCCGCTCAGCATTCCCGACAGCCTGCTCAACGAGTGGGCGATGGAGACCGTTCTGCTCTACACCAACAAGCGCCGCGAGTCGTCGCGCATCATAGAGCAGCAGGTCGCCAACGTCAAAAAGAACGAGAAAGATTCGCTAGAAGCAATGCACAACGTCAAGAAAGAGGCTTTCCGCATCAAGCAGGCGCTGCTCAAAGGTGAGCTTTCCGCTCTCGGCGAGGCTCTCAACGCCAGTTGGATCAACAAGAAGAAGATGGCGAGCGGCATTTCCACCGATTTCATCGACGAACTGTATGACACGGCGCTGGCAGCAGGTGCTACCGGAGGCAAGATTTCCGGTGCGGGCGGCGGCGGATTTATGTTTTTCCACTGCCCGGGCAACACCCGCTACGCCGTGGAAAAGGCGCTCAGCGATCTTGGCATAGGACAGATTTATGATTTTGAATTCTGCAAGGAGGGACTTGTGACATGGACGGTAAACGACTGATAGACGAGAGGCTCAAGGGCCATATCGAGGTAATGGAGGCTTTTGCGGCCGACGGCCCGCTTAAGGACAGGCTGCTGAAGGCTGCGGACGTGGTCGCCGAATGTTTCCGCAACGGCGGAAAAGTGTATTTCTGCGGCAATGGCGGCAGCGCTGCCGATGCGCAGCACCTCGCCGCTGAATTTTCCGGCAAATTCTATATCGACCGTGAGGTGCTTCCGGCAGAGGCCCTGCACTGCAATACTTCGTACCTGACGGCGGTTTCCAACGATTATTCGTACGATATCATCTATTCGCGCCTGATCAAAGGTCTCGGCCGCAAGGGGGACGTGCTCGTAGGCATTTCGACCTCCGGCAATTCGGGCAATATCCTCAAGGCATTCGAGGTCTGCCGCGAAAAAGGCATCACCACCATCGCATTTACCGGCGCTACCGGCGGTAAGATGAAGGATATGGCCGATATTCTCATCAACGTACCTTCGACCGATACCCCGCGTATCCAGGAGGGTCACATTACGGCCGGCCACATCCTTTGCGAGATGGTCGAAAAAGATATTTTCGCCTGATGGAGTGTATAATTCTGGCCGGCGGTCTCGGAACGAGGCTGCGCAGCGTGGTTTCGGATCTGCCCAAATGTATGGCGGAGGTGGCTTCGCGCCCCTTCGTGGCATATCTGGTGGATGCCCTCACGCTGGCCGGATTCGATCATATAGTCTTTTCGCTTGGCTATAAGAGCGAAGATTTCCTGCGTTGGCTAGACGGGCTCGATACGCCCGCCAACATTGAAGCCGTGGTGGAGAGCGAACCTCTCGGAACCGGCGGTGCAGTTAAGTTTGCTTCGCAGGCCATCAAGGGCGAGACATTCTTCGTGCTCAACGGAGATTCGTTCCTGACGCTGGATTATGCCGCTATGCTTGCCGCGCATCGCGAAAATGTCAAGCGCGGTGCGATTGCCACCCTTGCCCTGCGCCGTATGGACGATACGGGCCGCTACGGAACTGTGGCGGTGGATAACGGGCGCATTACCGCATTCTGCGAAAAGCAGCCGGGCAAAGACGGTCTTATAAATGCCGGCGTCTATGTGATGCAGCGCGAGGCGCTGAACGGCCTGCCGGAGAAGTTTTCCATCGAAAAGGAGTTTTTCGAGCCCGGAGTGTCAGGAGGCCGGCTGTACGGTTTCCAGACGGAAGGGTATTTCATAGATATCGGCATTCCGGAGGATTATGCGCGTGCGCAGGATGATTTTGCCGCAGGCCGGTATAAACTGTATGACACGCTGATGCTTGACCGCGACGGCGTGATAGACGTGGAGTTGGTCAGTGACTATGTTAAGACGCCCGAGGAAATGATTTTCCTGCCGGGTGCGCTGGATGCCATAGGCGCGATGCGGCCGTATTTCGCACGGACGATAGTGGTGACCAACCAGCGCGGTGTAGGACGCGGTCTGATGACGCTCGATGCTCTGAAGGAAGTCAACCGCTACCTGCACGAGCAGGTCGAGGCACACGGCGGCCGACTGGACAAGATTTATTACAGTACCGGGGTGGACGAGAGCGATCCGCTTCGCAAACCCAATACCGGAATGGCGCTCCAGTACAAGAGCGACTGGCCGGAGGCTGATTTCAGCCGCAGCATAATGATCGGCGACAAGGATACGGATATGGAGTTTGCCCGCCGCGCAGGAGTTCCCGGCGTAATGGTCGGCGAGACCTTCACCCTTGCAGATTTCGCGCAGCAGCTGATCGATTCGCATCGTATCAAATAATATGAGGATAGCCATTCTTTCGACCTTCTATCCGCTTCGGGGCGGCATCGCGCAGTTCAATGCAGATCTGCTGGAGTCATTTGCCCGCGAAGGGCATACGGTCAAGGCGTTCACATTCTCGCGCCAGTATCCCGACTTTCTGTTCCCCGGCAAGACGCAGTATGTCACGCCGGAGGATGATGCACGCAGGGTGGACAGCGAGGCGGTGCTCGATACCATTAATCCATTCACTTACTGCTCGACGGCCCGCAAGATTGCCAGCTGGCAGCCGGATCTGGTGGTGGTACGCTACTGGATGAGTTTTTTCGCGCCTTCGCTCGGAACGGTCATACGCCGGCTTCGCCGCCGCGGAATCAAGGTCGTGACTATCCTGGACAATGTTCTGCCGCACGAGCCGAAGTTCTATGACAAGCCGTTTACACGCTGGTTCCTCAAGCAGAATGAAGCGGCCGTGGTTATGAGTGACCAGGTGCTCTCCGATCTGGATTCACTTGCACCTACGCTCAAGCGTGTTCGGGCTGAGCATCCTATCTATGACCATTTCGGGGCGAAAGTGTCCCGGGAAGAGGCTCGCGGGAGGCTCAATCTGCCTCAGGATGCACGCGTCCTGCTGTTTTTCGGATTTATACGGGCATATAAAGGCCTCGATATCCTGATAGATGCGATGTCGCGCCTGCCTGAAGATTGCCATCTGCTGGTGGCCGGAGAGCCGTACGGATCGTTCGAGCAATATCAGCGGCAGATAGATGCCTCGCCTGCCCGCGGACGCATTCACCTCGAGGTGCGCTATATCAGCGACAATGAGGTGCCGGTGCTGATGTCGGCGGCGGATGTTTGCGTTCTGCCGTACCGCAGCGCAACCCAGAGCGGTATTACCGGTATTACGACGCTCTTCGACATCCCGTGCGTCGCGACGCCTGTCGGCGGTCTGCCGGAGACTGTAGGCGCTTCCGGTATCGGCCTGATGGCTGAAGACTGTACGCCGGATGCCGTAGCAGCAGCGGTTTCAAAATTTTTCGAAGGAGAAAAGGAGCCTTACCTCAAGGCGATGGCCGCCTGGCGCGAAAGCCATACGTGGAAGGCATTTGCCGAAGCGGTTATATCTTGCGCCCGCTGAGCCTGCGGAGCGTTTCGTTACAGCCGGGATAGCGGTTGGTAATGGCCGTACGGCCGTAAATCTGTACGAAATGATGACGGGTAGCCTGTATGAGCAGCATCACCAGAGCGAGGATGCCGTCCCCGTGCGGATTATACTGTCCCATCGGGAATACCTGTTTGAGGAAAAGGTTGCCGTCGGAGTGTGATGCCAGGTAATCGATAAGATCGTGCATGTGCTGCATCGCATTTTCGAGTACCGGACTTTCCCACGGATAATATTCTTCCACCACAAAGTTTCCGTTCGTGATGCCCTGCGCGAGTATAATGAATGCCGCTCCGAGTTGCGGGAAGCGGTGCAGGTCGGCTGAGAAGATGGGAATGAATGACTTTCGGACATTGATGTCGCCGTTGTCCAGGATCTCGTAATCCACGCGCAGCAGGTCGAATATCTCCAGAAGTTCTTCCGTCAGCCCTTTGTTCATCTTGGAGAAATTCTTGACGGTAATGTCTCCGAATGCAGCACCTGCCGCCATCCATACCGTAGCGATTTCAAGATCGCGCGGCGCAGTCATTCCGTGGCAGGCCCGGAGTTTCTGTCCGCCTTCGATGCTTATGCTGAGTATATCGCCTTCGCCGAATTGCGGTTCGTGCATTCCGAAATAATTACCCGTTTCTGAAACGTTTTCAAACGTGTAAGTTCCGCGTATCGGAGCAATGTCAATCTTGCTCGGCCCGTCGCACAGTGCCAGTGCGAGCGGAAGTTCCGATATGAGAGACAGGTCTCCGAAGCCTTCGACGCTGATTTCGCCGCCGTGCAGGCGACCTTCTATCGTCACGGGCAGATGTTTGCCTTTGGCAAATGTTATCTTGACGCCGAGTTGTTCCAGCAGGTCGGCGAAGTCGCAGACAATCTTCTCGCGGCGCAGGCTGCCGTTTCCGGTAACGGCGATTTTGCGGCCGGACAGGCCGGCAAATGCCATACAGAGGCGCAGCAGTACGGCAGAGTCTCCGACATCGAGTTTGTCATCCTGCAGGACAAGTCCCTTGCCGAGATCCTGATGTCCAGTTACGGTCACCACGTCTCCATCGAGGGAGACTTCCGCTCCCAGTTGCCTTGCAAGGCTGAATGCAGGCTCCAGGGCGGGGCAGGGAGTGACTTCGCGGATATGTGTCGTACCGTCGCACAGCGCAGCCAGGAATATGGCTCTCTGCACGAATTCGATGGATGCGGGTATTTCGACTTCTCCCTTTAAAACAACCTCCTCTTCGGGAGTTATGTCGAAGAGTGTCATTTCGCCCGGCTCGAGCATCGTCTCTCGGCTGCGGGCTATATAGAGTATCGGCGCGCCCATCATAAATGCCGTCCAGCGCGAAAATTCGCTTGCAGGGCCGAGGCAGTACGCGACGAGTTGCTCCGGCGGAAAGACCTTGTAGAGATCCATCACGCGCTCGTGCTCTTCCGGAGTGGTGGTATAGCAACTGATACGGACTATGTCAGCGCCGAGTCGGAGGCATTCGCGGACCATTTCTTTCAGTCTTTCTTCGGAAGGGGTATTGAAGAGTCCTGTCCAGGACAGTATCAGTTTGCAGGGGTAGTTGAGGGCCAGGGAAATGAGCCACGAGCGGGCTGCCTTATCCATTGACATCGACACCTCCACATAGTCGGTTCCGGCCTGAATGGCGCGGGAGAGCAGGCGTACCGTCTCCTCCTGATCGACGGTGAAGTCCTGCATCGTGGCTATGACGCGGTGTGACCGCCTGCGGCGGTTGAACACGCCCTTGAAGTCACGGTCTTCCCACTGGCAGCCGTCGAGGGTGACGGCTACGCCCATTTTACAGAAACGGTCTGTCAGATGCTCATAATCTATGGCATCCGCGTGTTTTTGTGTGATACAGAAAAGTTTTTTGTCCTCCTTCACAAGCCTCCGTCAGATCAGAGCGAAGAGACGAGTTCGTCGATCTCTTCAAATGTGAGAGGTTTGATCACGGTAGAACCGATGCCGGTAGGAAGGACGAAGTAGATGACATTGCCGACTTTCTTCTTGTCCTTGCGGATGGCTCCGGTAAGCGAGGTCAGAGGCACCGGCGGCTGGGTAGGCAGGCCGATCATACAGAAATCGCCGTAGATGCGCTGGAAATCGGCTTCTTTGAGGAGGCCCATCTTGAGCGACATACGTGCTGCGATGATGATACCGACAGCTACCGCCTTGCCGTGCGGCATACTCATTTCGCCGCATTTCTCGATGGCGTGGCCGAATGTATGGCCGAGGTTGAGCAGACGGCGTGCGCCCCATTCCTCCGGGTCTTCCTCCACTATCTCGTAGTGAATCTCGACTGCGCGGCGGATGAGGTCCGTAAGGTCGTGCTTCTGGCGGCCGGTATAATGGTCAACGGCCATCTGATAATACTCGGGGTCGCGGAGCATAAAAATCTTGAGCATTTCGGCGATGCCGTTCAGGTTGCTCGAGGTGTTGGTGCTCAGCGTGACTTCGGGGCAGAGGTAGATGAATTCGGGAGTACGGATGGTACCCAGAATGTTCTTGTAGTGGTTAACATTGACGCCGTTCTTGCTGCCCACCGTGGCGTCAATCTGTGAAAGCAGCGTGGTAGGGACCAGGCCGCAACGGATTCCGCGCATATAGATTGCTGCCAGGAATCCCGTTATATCCGTTGTAATGCCGCCGCCGATACCTACGAGCAAAGTGTCGCGATCGACTCCGCGGTCAAGCAGGTGTACTGCAAACATACCGATAGTATCGAGAGTCTTGATGTCTTCGGTTGCATCTATAAACAGAACTCTCTCTCCGAAAATGCTAACTATCGGATTATGACGGAGATTGTTATCGACAAGTGCATAGCAGCGCCTGTCTTTCAGCATTTCCTCAAGACGCTGCATGTCTTTGGAAATGATGATGTGTTCAGGAATAGCCATTACGGGGATATTAAAAAAAAGAAAAGCGGGGCCCTTTAGAAGAGCCCCGCTGTCCCGATTATTCGTTGTTCTGGTTGGAACGAGGGCGACGTCCTTGGCGACGGTCACCTCCGCGTCCACCGCCGCGACGGCGGTCTCCGCGCTCACGACCACCAGCCTGCGGAGCAGCGGTGCTGCTTGCGCTTGTGCCGGCGTTCGGGGAGAGGTCACGCTTACCGTAAACTTCACCGTTGCAGATCCAAACCTTGACACCGAGAACACCCACCTTGGTGTGAGCCTCTGCAAGAGCGTAGTCGATATCGGCGCGGATGGTGTGGAGAGGCGTACGGCCTTCCTTGTACATCTCGCTGCGAGCCATTTCAGCACCGCCTACGCGGCCGCTGATCTGGATCTTGATACCTTCTGCACCCATACGCATAGTGGATGCGATAGCCATCTTGATGGCGCGACGATAGGAGACGCGACCCTCAACCTGGCGTGCGATGTTGTTGGCAACGATATTGGCATCCAGTTCGGGGCGCTTGACCTCGAAGATATTGATCTGGACGTCCTTATTGCAAACCTTCTTAAGCTCTTCCTTCAGTTTGTCGACTTCCTGGCCGCCCTTGCCGATGATGATACCCGGACGGGCGGTGTGGATGGTGACGG
>CAMZIP010000008.1 GCA_947307265.1 uncultured Bacteroidales bacterium
ATTGCATCTGCCTCGGGGACTTCGAAACACGATGCCACTGCAAGGGCTGCAAGCACGTTGTCGGCATTGTACGAGCCTACCAGATGCGTCGAAATCACCGGACCTTTCTCCCCCACCTGCAGACGCAGGAACGGATGCTCCGATGTCACGGGCAGCACCTTCGAGCCGGAAACGCTCTGTCCGTAGCGGATGATTCGCAGGCCGGGGCGGCTTGCCACCATTTCACCGATGACCGGATTGTCCGCATTGCAGAACACTGCACCTCCGCTCTGGCGAAGGAAATCATACAGTTCGCCCTTGGTCTTCTTGATCTTCTCGAACGAACCGAAACCTTCGAGGTGCGCACGTCCGACATTGGTCACGATACCGTGCGTCGGCTCGGCAATATCAGCCAGAACAGCTATTTCGCCCGGCGAACTCGCCCCCATTTCGATGACGGCCATACGCGTGCGGCGGTTCATCCGAAGCAGGGTGAGCGGCACGCCGATATGGTTATTGAGATTGCCGGTAGTATAAACTGTATCGTATTTGCGCGAAAGCACAGCGCTCACAAGTTCCTTGGTAGTGGTCTTTCCGTTGGTGCCGGTAATTCCGATAACCGGAACGTTGAACTGGCGGCGGTGATAACGAGCCAGCGCCTGCAAAGTCTGGAGTACGTTTTCGACGAGGATGCAACGGCGCCAGCCACCGGGGCCGACGTGGACTCCTTCGAGCGCAATGCGGTCCACCACGGCGAAGCGCGCACCTGCCTTGAGAGCGCCGACGGCGAAATCATTGCCGTCGAAATTCTCGCCCTTGAGGGCGAAAAACATTGCGCCGGCAGGGACGTTGCGGCTGTCCGTCGTCACTGCAGGGCACTTCAGAAAAAGTTTGTAGAGTTCTTCGATAGTTATCATTTTCTTACTTTTTACCGGTACTTCCAAACCCGCCCGCACCGCGGTCTGTCTCATCCAGTGACTCGACGCTCTCCCACTCCACCCTTTCGTGGCGGGCTACCACCAGCTGCGCGATGCGATCTCCGGGCTGGATAGTATAAGGCTCTCGCGAAAGGTTGATCAGCAGTACTTGGATCTCTCCGCGATAATCGGCATCTATGGTGCCGGGGCTGTTGGTGACGCTGATGCCGTGACGGGCGGCAAGCCCGCTGCGGGGACGCACCTGAGCCTCGTAACCTTCCGGCAACTGAATTGAAATGCCGGTGGGAATCATTGCCCTGTCGAGCATTCCAAGCTTCAGCGGCTCTTCGATATTGGCCAAAAGGTCCATTCCTGCCGAAGCGGAAGTCGCATAGGCGGGAAGAGGACGCGCGGAGGTGTTGACAATCTTTACTTTCATATAGTCTTGCGGATGGGTTTACGAAGTAAAACAAATGCTGCCGCGAGGTACGCGAGCATTATGCACATTCGGGTAAGAAGCTTCGGCACGAGCGCCATTTCCGGCAGCAGGCCGCTGGCAAAATACAGGCCCGTGCCAAGCACGATGAGCAAGAGCAGCACCAGCCAGTTGTACGGTATATAATAATGCTTGTTGCCCAGCAGCACGCTGATAATGAGCATCACGGCATAACTTGCAAGATGTCCCCAGGCCGCAGCGTGATACGAATAAACCGGCATCCAGATGGCATTGACGGCAATCGTTACCGCCAGACCGGCCAGCGTCACCCAAACGGCGTACTGCGTCTTGCCGGAGAGTTTGTACCACATATTGACGTTGAACAGCATTCCCAGCAGCACGTAAGCCATCAGCATTATCGGCGCGATGGCCAGGCCCTCGCGGAAATCCCGTCCGAGAATCAGGCCTATCTCGTCGATGAACAGCATCACTGCAAGGAATCCCGCCATACAGAACGCAGTGAAATAATTCATCACCTTGGCGTAGAGTTCCTTGCTGTTGCGGTCCTTAGCCCTCTGGAAGAAGAACGGCTCGGCCGCATAGCGGAACATCTGTACGAAAAGCGACATTATCACGGCTATCTTGACGCCGGCCTGATACACGCCCAGATCGGCGCGCCAGGTCGTGGGATCGGCATTGAGGAAACGCATCAGGACGCGGTCCAGGAAGTCATTGAGCACACCCGGCAGGCTGGCCACCATCAGCGGCAGCGAATACGCCAGCAGTGCGGAGAGCATACTGCGGTCCGGCTTCCAGCGCAGACGCAGCAGGTCCGGAAGCATCAGCAGCAGGCAGACCACGCAACTGATCAGGATTGCAAATATTGCATAGGTAAAATCGGGCGTAGGGCTGACGAACCGCAGCATCCAGTGGTCGGGATTGGCGGCGAAACGCGCCGGCATAACCAGATAGAGCAGCAGGTTCATACCCACTTCCGTCAATATCTTTAGCGTCTTGATGAGCGCAAAACGAACTGCCTTATGCTCGTATCTCAGACGTGCGAACAATATTGCCAAAGGGTTGTCAAGCAGGAGAATGGCCGCCACATAGAGGATCATCCGCCCGTGGCCCTCGTACCCCATCGCGCCTGCGATAGGATTGGCGAAGAGCGCCATACATCCGAAAAACAGCAGGCAAACGCCCAGCACGGTGATAAAGGCATTGGAAAATACCTTTACCGAGTCCTGGCCCTCACGCGAAGCATACCTGAAGCATCCGGTCTCGAGTCCCATTACCAGCACCACCTGAAGAATGGCGATGTAGGACATCATTTCGGTAACGACACCGTAGTCCGCCTGCATCAGCACGCGGGTGTAAAGCGGCACGAGAGCAAAATTGACAATGCGCGCCAGAATGGTGCTCATTCCGTAGATAGCGGTCTCGCCCGCAAGTTGCTTGAGAGGATTTGCCATATAGAGACTGTTGCAGATGACAAATATACAATTTATGCTGCTATTGTGGCAAGATAAATGCTATCTTTGAAGCAACAAAAACGTAAAGCATTATGAAAAGGACGCTTATTATTATCCTTGCCTGCGCAATGGTGGCAGTTACCGGCTGCAAGCCCAAGACCGGCGCAGATAACGCAACCGACGGCACAGCCGTGACTGAAACCGAAAACACAGAGGTCACCGAAGACCAGACAGAGCCTGATGCCCAGCCTGTCGAAACGGTTTCCGCAGAGACTGAAATCAAAACAGCTACAGAAGATATGGCACAGCAAGAAACCTTTTACAAGATTAAGACAAGTTGCGGTGACATTACCATCAAACTCTACGATGATACGCCGCTTCATAAACAAAATTTCATCCGTCTGGCCAATGCAAAGTTCTTTGACGGAATTCTCTTCCATCGCGTGATAAAGGACTTTATGATCCAGGGCGGCGACCCGCTGACCGCTGATTCGACCCGCGTCGCAGAATGGGGCACCGGCGGCCCCGGCTACACCATTCCCGCAGAGATTACGGCAAATCACTCCCACGTCAAGGGCGCACTGGCAGCGGCACGCCGCGGCGACACAGTCAATCCGGCCAAAGAGTCTTCCGGTTCGCAGTTCTATATCGTTCACAATCCGGATAATTGCCGCCACCTCGACGGTGAATATACCATTTTCGGCGAGGTTACCGAAGGTCTTGATGTCGTCGACCGCATCGCAGCGGTCAAAACCGAGCCCCGCACCAACCGTCCCGTCCAGCCGGTAGTTATTATTTCAGTTGAACAATTTTCCAAGTAAAAGAGCGATAAATTAAAATTGTGGCACGGCCTTTGCTTTAACCTATGACGAACAAGTAATTTTTTCATAGGTTAATTAGGTTAAGAGAAAGTTGGGGTTGCCGTTTGAACCGGCGGCCCCTCTTTCTTTTTATTGAAGTTGGCCATTACAAAACAACTTCTATTATTTTTTTGTTTATCAGTAAAAAAGCGTATCTTTGCGCACCTTTTCTCGAGAAGATAAGGAAGTTAACTGCTTTATTAACTTTAATTTGTTTTTGAAATGGCTGTAAAAATCCGCCTTTCCCGTCACGGCAAGAAGAACTACGCTTTCTTTCACATCGTAGTGACGGATGTCCGCTCGCCCCGCGACGGACGCCTGATCGAGCAGATCGGCACCTACAATCCCAACACCAACCCCGCAACCATCGTGCTCAACTCTGAGCGTGCCCTCAAGTGGCTCAACGACGGTGCACAGCCGACCACCACGGCACGCAGGATTCTCTCCTATGAGGGTGTTCTTCTCAGGAAGCACCTCCAGGGCGGTGTCCAGAAAGGCGCGCTGACTCAGGAGCAGGCTGACCAGAAGTGGAATGCTTGGAAAGCAGGTAAGGATTCTAAGCTCGCTGCAAAGAAGCAGAACATTTCGGAAGCAGATGCAGAGGCTCACAAGGCTGCTATCAAGGCTGAGGCAAAGGTCAACAGCGACCGCGCTGAGGCTATAGCAAAGAAGAAGGCTGAAGAGGCTGCCGCTAAGGCTGCCGCTGAGGCTGAGGCCGCTGCTGAAGCTGCCGCTGCAGAGACTGCAGAGACTGAGGCTCCCGCTGAAGAAGCTGCTCAGGAAGCATAAGCAAAGCTCTCCCGTGCAAAAAATCCTTAAATCCTACGGAACTGAGGGTGCGGTGGCTATCAGCCGCAGCGCTACAGGAGACTGGGATGGAAAGACCGAGGGACCGGTAACCGTCATCATCGACGGTCTTCCGGTTCCTTTTTTTATTGAAAATGCCGTCGAAAAGGGCGGCAAGTGGATTCTCAAACTCGAGGACGTGGACACCCTCGAAGAGGCCGAAGAACTTGTAGGCCACGAATTCACGTTCGACGACGGAACGGAGGATGACGAGGAAGGCTCGCTCATCGGAATGAAGGTGCGCGACGAAAAAGGCCGCACCGTCGGTCCCGTTACCGAAGTGCTCGATTTCCCGGGCAACCTCTGCATCGAGGTGGATTGCAAAGGCACGCGCATCGTGCTGCCCCTCCACGAAGACCTCATCATAAAAGCAGACAGGGACACGCTTACTCTGCGCATCCCCGCCGGTCTTCTGCCTGAAGATTTCTAATGCCTGCTACGCACGGGACATAATGATCTCCCGCGCCTTGGCTACTTTCTCATCAAGCAATTCCTGTGTAACCGCCTCGCAGATGAAGCGAAGGTAAGGCTCCGTATTGGAAGGACGGATATTGAACCACCAATCGGGGAATTCGACGCGATAACCGTCGAAATCCAGCGAAGCGGTGGGCTTTTCCTTCGAGGTAAAATAGTCGCGGACGGCATCCATTGCGCCCTGCTTATCCTCGAGCTTGAAGTTGATCTCGCCCGAATTGCGGTAGTGCGAAATGCCCGCGATAACCTGCGAGAGGGTGCTGCCTTCGCGCTTGATACCGGCTACGATATTGAGCACGAGGAGTGAAGCCAGCAGTCCGCTGTCCGAATAGAAGAAATCCTTGAAATAGTAGTGCCCGGCAAGTTCGCCGCCGTAGATACCGTCCAGTTCGCGCAGGCGCGGCGCTGCAAATGCGCGGCCCACCTTCCAGGTTGCGACCTTTCCGCCCTTCGGTTCGACATACTCAGCCACCGATTTGGAGGAACGGATATCCTGCAGCACGATACCGCGCTCGCCGCGTTCGTCGAGGAAGTAACGGCCCAGCAGTGCGATAATCAGATCCGGCGGAATGAAGTCACCCTTTTCGTCGAGGAACATCACGCGGTCAGCGTCGCCGTCATAGACTACGCCGACGTCGCTGCCTTCCTTGCGGACCAGTTTCTGCAGATCGACACGGTTTTCAGCGAGCAGGGGATTGGCCTCGTGATTGGGGAACGTGCCGTCCAGTTCATCGAAGATATATGCCGGCGCTTCGCCGAAAATATCGTGTACGAACATCGCAGCCATACCGTTGGAGCAGTCGATAGCCATCTTGATGCCGGAGAGGTCCTTCTTGTATTTGAGGAGGAACTCCAGATACTCTGCACGAATGTCACACGGATGAACGCTGCCCTTGCTTGCGGCCTTGGGCATAGGCTTTCCCTCCTCCATCCACTGCTTGAGCACGCCCAGACCGGCGTCAAGGCCGACCGGAAGCGCGTTCTCGCGTGAAATCTTCATACCGTTGTATTCCTTCGGATTGTGCGAAGCGGTAATCTGTACCGAAGCCTTGAATCCGTGACGGGCGGTACCGTAGTACACCATAGGAGTCGAACTCAGGCCCAGGTCCCAGACATCTGCGCCTGCATCCGTCGCACCTTTGACGAAAGCATCGTGCAGCACGTCCGACGAGGTACGCATATCGCGGCCCAGGAGGATGCGGTCGGTTTTGAGAAGTTCGGGCAGGAAATAGCCCACTTTGTATGCGAAATCCGCGTCCAGGTCAACACCGTAGATGCCGCGGATATCATAAGCGTGAAAAGCTCCCATATCTTTATTTTTTATCAGTTTTTACCCTGTATCTCGGCTTCACCTTGCCTTTCTGGATGGCCACGAGTTTTGCGGCCATCAGTTTCTTGCGGATCGGGGAAGCGTGGTCGGTATAGAGAATGCCGTCCAGATGATCCAGTTCGTGCTGAATCATTCGCGAAGCGAAATTGTCGAACTCCTCTTCGACGCGCTCGAAATCAGCATTGATGTAACTGACCTTGATCTTGCGCGGGCGGACTATATCGGCATCCAGGTCCGGAATGCTCAGGCAGCCTTCGTTATACTGGCTGGTCTCCTCGCTCTCGAAAGTGACTTCGGGGTTGATCATCTCGCGATGGAAACCGGCAAGTTCGGGATAGCGGTCCTGGAGTTCATTTCCGTCCACTACCAGCACACGGCGCGAAATGCCCACCTGCGGAGCAGCCAGGCCGCAGCCGTCGGCATTTTTCATTGTCTCGATCATATTGGCCACCAATTCGGTCAGGCCCTCGCGATCCTCCGTATCGGCCGGCTCGGCTTTCTGGCGGAGAACCTGTGATCCATAGATATAAATCGGATATATCATCGTTTTATCGGTTATTTCTGTCCATATATGTCTGCAGGATAAGCGCCGCGCTCACGCAATCGACGGCATTCTTGTCGCGCCGGTCCATCTTCCGTACGCCGCTGTCAATCAGGGCGCGATGAGCCAGCACCGAAGTAAACCTCTCGTCCTCAAGTTCCACCGGAATATCCGGAAAATGCTTTTTGAGTTGCTTGAGAAAAACATCGACATCGGCTGCGGCCTCCGCCGGACGGTTGTCGAGATTCATCGGATAACCAACCACGAACTTCCTGATATGCTCTGCTGCGGCATATTTTTGGAGATATTCTATTATCTTTGCAGAAGGAACCGTTTCCAGCGCCGAAGCGAATATGCCCAGCGGATCGCTGACCGCCACACCGACGCGCTTTCTGCCGTAATCGATTCCTACAAGCCTATCCATATTAACGCAAAGTTAATGTTTTTATGGCACAAAAGACTAAACCTGACAGAGAAAAAGAACAGACCGGCCGCTATCACGTTCTCCTTGAGGACAAAAAGAACGACCACAAGATATTCGAGACCACTACGAAAGGCTTTAACCTGGCGGTATTCTGCCTGAGCGTCGTGCTGGTACTGCTCTTTCTGGGCTTCCTGCTGACGGCACATACCCCGCTGCGCCAGACCATCCCCGGCTACCCTACTCCGGAGACGCGCCAGGCCGCAATGGAAAACCTCCTCAAAGTCGATTCACTCGAGAACGTGCTCGATACCTGGGCATTCCAGGTAGCCAATATCCAGCGCATCGTCACCGGACAGCCCCCGATCAGCATCGATCCCGTCTCGACCGCGGATCCCACTTCGCTCAGCGACTCCGCGCGCGCAGTCATCGCAGCCAACGATTCGCTGCTCCGCGACGAACTTCGCAAGCAGCAGCTCAATACCGAACTGCACCGTCACAGCCCCATCACCCGGATTGAGGGAATGCACCTTTTCACTCCGCTCAAAGGCGTGATAATCCATCCTTTCTCGCCGGTTCAGGAAGAGCGTCATCTGGACGTTTCCGCGACCGAAGGCTCCATCGTATATGCGATTGCCGACGGTACGGTGCTGTTCACACAGTGGAATGACAGCGACCTGTACAGCATAGTGATACAGCACGACAGCGGTCTGGTCTCCATCTGCCGCCATTGCGGGAAACTGCTCTGCCAGCCCGGAGACAAGGTATCCGCCGGCACTCAGGTGGCCGTGGTAGGCGCACAGGCTGTGGGGGCACATCTTCATTTCGAACTCTGGTATCAGGGCGAAGCCGTCGACCCTTCACTCTATATCAAATTCTGACGCACTATGGACAATGCTTCCGCACCTAAGCGACGCCTCGCCATACTCGGTTCTACCGGCTCTATAGGTACTCAGGCCCTGGACGTAGTCCGTCACCACAGGGATTTGTTTTCGGTCGAACTGCTGACAGCCAACAACAACAGCGAACTGCTCATTCAGCAGGCGCTCGAGTTCGATCCGGCGGCCGTGGTAATCTGCAATCCGGACCGCTATAAGGAAGTGGCCGACGCTCTTCAGCCTCACTATATCAAGGTATTTGCAGGAATGGAATCCGTCTGCGACCTCGTGGCCGCCGACAATGTGGATATGGTGCTTACGGCGATGGTCGGATTCAGCGGCCTGGAATCAACCGTAGCCGCAGTCCGCGCCGGAAAAGCCATCGCGCTTGCGAATAAGGAAACGCTGGTCGCCGCAGGCGGCATCATTATGCCTATGGCACACGAAAGCGGCTCGCCCATCCTGCCCGTGGATTCGGAGCATTCCGCCATCTTCCAGTGCCTGCAGGGCGAACACATCCGTCCCGTCAAGCTCATTCTGACCGGCTCGGGAGGCCCGTTCCGCAAACTTTCCGCAGCAGAACTTGCCGACGTGACGGTGGACGCCGCTCTCAAGCATCCCCGTTGGAAAATGGGTGCGAAGGTGACCATCGATTCGGCCAGCCTGATGAATAAAGGCCTCGAACTGATCGAAGCCCGCTGGCTGTTCGATATGAATCCGTCGGATATCGAGGTGCTCATCCACCCCGAATCCATCATTCACTCGATGGTGCGGTTTGCCGACGGCAGCGTTATCGCCCAGATGGCCGCACCTGATATGCGTCTGCCCATCCAGTATGCGCTCAGTTATCCCCTGCGCCAGGAATTGGATGTCGAACGGATTGACTTCGCCAAAATGGGCGCTCTGCACTTCGAGGAGCCCGACACCGACCGGTTCCCCTGCCTCGCCATTGCGCGTGACTGCGTAAGCCGCGGAGGCACCGCCTGCTGCGCGATGAACGCGGCAAACGAGATTGCCGTCAGCGCATTTCTGGCAGGAAAGATCAGATTCATAGACATCCCCGCCATTGTCAGCGAAACGCTGGCAGAGGCACCATTTATCGAAAAGCCGACGCTCGACGACGTGTTCAGCACGAATTTTGAAGCAAGGCGCATCGCAGAAACAATTTTGAAAAAGCACTCTAACTGATAATGGTTGTACTGATTAAGGCCGCACAGGTCATACTCGCCCTTTCGCTGCTCATTCTGGTTCACGAATTCGGGCATTTCTTCTTCGCGAAACTCTCAAAGACTCGCGTCGAGAAGTTCTATCTGTTTTTCAATCCCCGCTTCTCGCTGATCAGATTCAAGCGTTTCGGCGGCAAACTGCACTGCAAGGTGTTGTCCGCCAACGGCGGAGAATGGGACGAGCATCCCGAATGCACCGAGTACGGTATCGGATGGGTGCCCTTCGGAGGCTACTGCAAGATCTCCGGAATGATTGACGAGACCACGGATAAGGAAGACCTGGCAGGTCCTCCGCAGCCGTGGGAATTCCGCACCAAGAATCTCTGGCAGAGGTTCTGGATTATGTTCGGCGGCGTGTTCTTCAATTTCATCCTCGCCATCGTGCTCTATGCAGGCATCCTGCATACCTGGGGCGAGGAGTATCTGCGCAACGAAGATGCGGTTTACGGTATTGCGGTAAATGAACTTTCGGCTGAGATAGGTTTCCGCGACGGAGACAGGATTCTGGCCGTTGAAGGCCGCGAGGTGGATAATTTCGCCAACCTTCAGATAGATATGGTGCGTTCGCAGGCAAAGGAAGTGACCGTGCTGCGCGACGGCGAAATCATTACCGTGAAAATCGACGAGAACTATATCCCGGCAATGCTCAATACTCCCGGAATGTTTACGGTGGCCGTGCCTTTCGTCGTGGCTGAACTGTCCGCGGATTCGCCCAACGCTGGCTGCGGACTCGAGCAGGGAGACCGCGTGACAGCCGTCTGCGACGAACCTATGACGCTGGTTTCGAGCATCAAGAATGCTCTTGCAGCACACGCGGGAGAGGAAGTTCCTCTCACCGTTCTTCGCGGCGAAGAAACCCTGACCGTTCCGGTAAAAGTCGATGAAAACGGCCTTATCGGAGTGTATCTTACCGATCCGATGCAGTTCCTGACCGTCACCCGCAAAGAGTACGGCATACTCGAAGCCATTCCGGCCGGAGCCGTGAAAGCCTGGAAGACCGTTGCGAACTATGTCAAGGAACTGGGCCTGATATTTACACCCAAGACAGGCGCATACAAGTCAGTCGGCAGTTTCATCGCAATCGGCAAAATTTTCCCCGAGAAGTGGGACTGGTTCAAGTTCTGGTCGCTCAGTGCGCTGTTCTCCATTATGCTCGGCGTACTCAACATCATCCCTATTCCCGGCCTTGACGGCGGCCACATCCTCTTCCTGATTGTGGAAGCCATCACCGGACGCAAGCCCAGCGACAAGTTCCTGCAGGTGGCAGAGACAATCGGTATGATACTGCTCATAGGCCTGATGGTGCTTGCCTTCGGCAATGATATTCGAGGATTATTCAAATAACGAGATATGAGAAACATTTTCATCTGCTCCATAATCGGCCTGCTGGCGCTCACCTCCTGCGGTGGCGGCGGCAAGGTTCTGCCCAGAATCAGCGGCAAGCCCGGCGAGATAATCGTCGTGGCGACCAAGGCCCAGTGGGAATCCGAGACAGGCGTGGCGATCCGCGACGTCCTGGCGGCAGACTATCCCAGCCTGCCTCAGCGCGAACCGCTGTTCAACCTGTCCAACGTTCCCGAACCGAGCCTCAACAAACTCCTGAAGGTGCACCGCAATATGCTCTACGTCAAGGTTGCCGACGGCACGGAGCCTTCCGTCCGCATCTGCAACGACATCTGGGCACAGCCGCAGATAGTCGTGGTGGTAACTGTTCCGCCGACCGACGAGGCGGCGGCTGCATTTATCCGCAGCAACGGCGACCAGATTGTCGAAGCCTTCGAGAAAGCCGAGCGCGACCGCGTCCTGGCCAATGCTGAAGAGTTCGAAGAAGCCGGTCTGAGGGCCATCGTCGAGAATAAGTTCGGCGGCTCGCCCCGCTTCCCCAACGGCTACAGCCTCAAGAAGCAGGCATCCGATTTCATCTGGATCTCGTACGAGACCTCCTACCTCAACCAGGGCATCTTCATTTACCGCTTCCCTTTCACCGATATGTCGCAGTTCTCGCTGGAGAACCTGATTGCAAAGCGTGACGAAGTGCTCAAGGATATGGTCCCGGCGCCCAACGAGGGCAGTTATATGATAACCAACCCCGTCAATCCCGTTTACCGTCAGGTCAACTTCAACGGAATCGATATGTACGAAGTCCGCACGCTCTGGGATACCCATAATGATTATATGGGCGGCCCGTTCGTGTCCCGCGCATTCCTTTCCCGCGACGGAAACAACATTATCGTAACCGAAGGATTTGTTTATGCACCAAAATATAATAAACGCAATTATCTGCGTCAGGTTGATGCAATTACCGGTTCTTTCAGGTGGGCAGAGGGCAAAGAATAGCAGGGTTTAGCAAATTTATTTGGTTTTAGAAAATTCTTTTCATACCTTTGCACTCCCTTAGACCGCAGGGCCTAATGATGGTGGGTTCGTATAACGGCTAGTACTCAAGATTTTCATTCTTGCAATAGGAGTTCGATTCTCCTACCCACTACCGAAAATATAAAAAAACTAAAAATGGCCAATCACGCATCAGCAGACAAGCGCAATCGCCAGAGCGAGAAGCGCAGAGTGCATAACAGGTATTATGCCAAGACAACTCGGAACGCGATTCGCGCACTCCGTAATACTACAGACAAAGCAGCCGCAGAGGCATCAATGCCGAAGGTTTTTGCAATGATCGACAAACTCGCAAAGTGCAACATCATTCACAAGAACAAGGCAGCCAACCTCAAAAGCGGAATTGCAGTTTACGTGAACAAACTTTAAGCGTTGCTTTTTTGTAGTACGGCATCAAGCGAACTTCCCCTAAATTGGGGAAGTTTTTTTATACTCTAACCTCAAAAAGCAAACCTGTTATGGAAAGAACAATCAAAGACTGGAACGAAGAAGAGAGACCGAGGGAGAAGATGCTTGCCAAAGGTTGCTCTTCCCTTACTGCCGCAGAACTCATTGCAATCCTCATCCGCAGTGGCAGCAACAATGCCGATGCCGTCGAAACCTCGCGCAGCCTGCTGGCCCTGGCCGACGGGAAGCTCGGCGACCTGAGCCGAATGTCAATCGACCGGATGTGCAGCGTCGAAGGGATCGGGCTGGCCAAGGCGATGTCGATCACGGCCGCCTGCGAACTCGGAAGACGGCTGGCCGCCGAAAAACCGTATGACAATCCGATTATCCGCAATTCGTCGGTAGCAGCCGAGATTATGCGCCACGACCTCGGCCACCTGCGCCACGAAGAATGCTGGCTTATGTTTCTCAACAAGGGCCGGCGGCTCATTGGACGCGAACGCATCACGAAAGGAGGTGTGGACCTGACAGTTATGGATATCAAGATGATGGTCAGCCGTTCGCTGGAGAAACTGGCCTCCGCAATTATTCTGGTGCACAATCATCCTTCCGGCAACCCCTCTCCCAGCGCCCGCGACCGGGAGCAGACCGACAGCCTCCGCAAGGCCCTCGAACTGCTCGATATTCAACTTTGCGATCACATTATAATATGTCAGGACAAATATTATAGTTTTTCAGAAGAAAATATTACTAAATTCGCGTAAACAAAAAACTCTGCCTTATGAAAGTCATCAACCTCGGTGCAGGCAATACGCTCCTGAACCAGTTCATTTCCGAACTGCGTGACCGCAACGTCCAGAAGGATCGTCTCCGCTTTCGCCGCAATCTCGAACGCTGCGGAGAAATTTTCGCATACGAGATCAGCAAAACCCTGAATTACCAGTCTTGCGACGTAGAGACTCCTCTCGGCATCGCACAGTGCAACCTGCCAAGCGACCAGATCGTGCTCAGCACCATCCTTCGCGCGGGTTTGCCGCTGCATCAGGGCTTGCTTAACTATTTCGACAAGGCCGAAAACGCTTTCGTTGCCGCTTACCGCAAGTACGGCAAAGACAATAAGGTCAAGATTCAGTACGAGTATTCCACCAATATCAACGTCGATGGCAAGGTGCTTATCATAGCAGACCCGATGCTGGCGACCGGTGCCTCGATGGTTCTGGCTTACAACAAGCTGAACGAGATGGGCGATCCCGCGCACACGCATATCGTCAGCCTGATCGCTTCCGCAGACGGCGTGGAGTACCTCTCACGCAATCTTCCGCATAAGACGGTCACCTGCTGGCTGGGAGCCATCGACGAAGAGCTCACCAACCAGATGTACATCGTACCGGGTCTGGGCGATGCCGGAGACCTGGCTTACGGAAGCAAACTGTAATTGTTATAATTCCTTGCGAAGACGGGCAATCGGAATGTTGAGCTGCTCGCGGTACTTGGCTACCGTGCGGCGCGCAACCTGATAGCCTTTCTGCCCGAGCAGGGCGACAAGTTCCTCGTCAGTCAGAGGCTTGCGCTTGTCTTCCTCGGCTATACTCTTGGAGAGGATGGTTTTGACCTCGCGTGTCGAGACTTCCTCTCCTTCTTTATTGGTAAGGCCTTCGGAGAAGAAATACTTCAGCGGATAGATGCCGAAATGCGTCTGGATGTATTTGCTGTTGACCACGCGTGAGACGGTGGAAATGTCAAATCCGGTCTTTTCAGCGATATTCTTGAGCACCATCGGCTTCAGACGCGTTTCGTCACCGTCGATGAAATAGTCGTGCTGGAAGTCGATAATGGCCTGCATCGTGCTCTGCAGCGTATGATGGCGCTGCTTGATGGCCTCGATAAACCATTTTGCCGAATCCATCTTCTGCTTGACGAAAGCAACCGCTTCCTTGCCTGACTGGGTAGAAGTGCCTGCGGCATTCATCAGGACCTCGGCGTAACGCTTGTTGACGCGCAACTCGGGAATCGAGAAACGCGGCATAGTGAGTACCAATTCGCCGTCGTGGAGGTCCAGCAGGAAATCCGGGACGACCTGCTGCGCCTGCTCGCTGTACGAGTCATCGACCTGTCCGCCGGGACGGGGATTGAGTCTGCGGATCTCGTTCATCGCGGCCTTCAACTCTTCGTCGCTGACCGAAAGGCGCTGCATTATCTTGGAGAAATGCTTCTTGGTGAACTCTTCGAAATAATCTTCAAGGATCTTGCCGGCGAGATCGCGGGCCGGAGTTGAAGGCAGAGCGTAAATCTGCAGCAGCAGGCATTCGCGAAGATCGCGAGCGCCCACTCCCGGAGGGTCGAAACCCTGTATCACTTTCAGCAGGTCTTCGAGTTCCTGCACATCCGTTTCAAGACCGGTCTTGAACGCCAGGTCGTCTGCCAAGGATTCAAGATCGCGCCTCAGATAACCGTCGTCGCCGATCATTCCTACGATGAACGTAGCTATCTGCATCTGGCGGGTATCCAGTTTGCAGTAGCCCAGCTGGTGAAGCAGGCTTTGCTGGAAACTCTCTTTTACCTGGAAAGTATTGTATTCGGGCTTGAGATCCTTGCCCTGGTTGTTGACGTAGAGACGGTACGAAGGCGTATCGTCGTGACGGTAATCGTCGAGCGATACGTTCTTCGGTGCTCCTTCCTGAGTCTCAGGATCCTCAGTGACTTCCTCGAGAACCGGATTCTCCTCCAGTTCCTTCTCGATACGCTGCATAAGGTCCATCTGCGGCAGTTCGATCATCTTGATGGTCTGAATCTGCAGCGGAGATAGTTTCTGGACCTGTTTCTGCTGTATCTTCTGTTCGAGCATAAGTCAGTGTCAGCGGAGAGGATAGTTGATTGTTTCGCGCACTACGAATGCGGAATGATAAATGCCGGTTATCTGGTCTGCAAATTCCTGTGCCTCAGCCTGCGTACGGAAGTCACCTACAGTTACCTTGAAGTACGGGTTGGAATAATTCTCGTACGCCCTGATGCCGGGATAGCGTGCGCGGAACGATGCTGCGACAGATGCGCTGCGGCCGCGGGCCGTCTGGCTGTTGTCGAAGAAAATGCGGACGCGGTAGCCGTTTATCTTGCGGTCTGAATTGCGTGCGAT
This sequence comes from uncultured Bacteroidales bacterium, assembly GCA_947307265.1. Classification (GTDB taxonomy): domain Bacteria; phylum Bacteroidota; class Bacteroidia; order Bacteroidales; family UBA932; genus Cacconaster. The sequence goes on from CAMZIP010000008.1 coordinate 15,295, forward strand.
ATGGCGGTTCATCGCCAGGCGAAGTGCGTCGCTCTGATGCAGAGTAACTTTGCCTTTACCTGTCTCCTTCGTCGCAAGAAGGGCGAAAATGTCTTTGCCGACGTATTCGGGATCTACGATGCGGTTATCCACACGGACTTCGAGAATCGCCGTCGTATCTACGACCGGAGTCACAATGTTCTGGGCAGTTGCCGAGGCGGCCGCCAGAATCATTACCGTTATCACTGTCGCAATTCGTTTCATTTTATTCCTTCTGCTTAAGGGCCTTTACATTACGGATAAGATCGGCAAGCGGCACGTCTGCCTGCGAAATCGTATGTGTTATCCATCCCGCCTTGACCGTCATTTCATAATCGGCCGTCATCTGCTCCAAATCCAGTTTGCCGCCCAGGAAGAGTGCCAGCGGATCCGAGAGCGTGACTGAAACCGGTACGGAGACTATATCATCGCTGTATGCCGGCACGGTTGCCTTATCCGTCGAGACCATTTGGGCAAAGAGCGTGCCGTCTTCGCGATATGCCCTGCCGTCAAATGAGACAAGGGTAAAAACGGTGCCGGTCGGGTTGGCCACGCCTATCTTGGCGTTCATATCCACAGAGGCATTTTCACGTGTTACGGAGAAGCCGTTGAAGCCATCTACATCAAAGGATTTGAACTCCAACTTCTTATAATCGCTGCAGCCGCAAAGTATCAGGCTGCACAGCATCAGACAAAAAACAATCCGTTTCATATTCTCTTGCAAAGATAGAAAAAGTTATCTTTGCATCATCATTGACTCCGGATAATGGCAAAGACAGCAACACATAATCTCAAACCCGTCACGGACCCTTCGCGCCCGCAGGTTTTCATCGAAACTTACGGCTGCCAGATGAATGTCAACGACAGCGAGGTCGTCCTCTCCATCCTGCAGGATAACGGATGGGCGCTTTGCGACAGCATCACCAAGGCGGACCTGATTCTGATCAACACCTGTTCGATTCGCGACAACGCCGAAAAGCGCGTCCTGGGCCGCCTGGACGTATTCCGTCAGGAGAAAAAGAAGCGCCGCGTGATCGTAGGCGTCCTCGGATGCATGGCCGAAAGGCTCAAGACTTCCCTGCTGGAAAATGAGGCGGTGGATATCGTTGCCGGCCCCGACGCATACCGCGACCTGCCGCGCCTCATCGCCGGCATCCGCGACGGCGAAAAGCAGATCAATACGCTGCTCTCGCACGAAGAAACATACGCCGATATCACTCCCGTCCGCACGGATAATTCCGGAGTTTCGGCATTTATATCCATAATGCGCGGTTGCAACAATGTCTGTTCGTATTGCATCGTGCCGTATGTCCGCGGTGCAGAGCGCAGCCGCGATCCGAAGAGCATTCTCCGTGAGGCAGAGGAACTTATAAAGGCCGGATACAAGGAGATTACGTTGCTCGGGCAGAATGTGGACTCGTACCTCTGGGCTGATGCCTCCAACCCTACCCGTTCGGTCAATTTCGCACAGTTGCTGGAGCAGGTTGCGCTGCTTGATCCCAAGGTGCGTGTCCGTTTTGCGACTTCGCATCCCAAGGATATGAGCGACGGCGTCCTCTACGTGATGGCGATGTACGATAATATCTGCAAGCACATTCATCTTCCGGTGCAGTCGGGCAGTACCCCGATGCTTGAGAAGATGAACCGCAAATATACCCGCGAACAGTATCTGTCGCGCGTGGCAAAGATCCGTGAGATTATACCGGACTGCGTCATCACGACGGACGTAATCGCCGGATTCAGCGGAGAGACGGAGGAAGATTACCGGCAGACTCTCTCTCTTATGGAGACCGTCAGGTTTGACAGCGCATTTATGTTCCAGTATTCTGAACGTCCGGGCACAAAGGCTTCGCGCCACTATCCCGACGACATAACGCCCGAAGTCAAGACATCCCGCCTCAACAGCATCATAGCCCTTCAGAATGATATCTCACTGGAGCGCAACCGCGCCTGGATCGGCCGCGACGTGGAAGTGCTCGTGGACGGACCTTCAAAGCGCTGCGGCGAAGAACTCGCGGGCCGTACCGACGGCAACAAGACCTGCGTCTTCCCGGCCGAGGGACATAAAGCCGGCGATTTTGTCATAGTCCGTATCGATTCGTGTACTTCCGCCACGCTTCTCGGACACATAGTACCGGATGAAGCTCCCAGTATGGAGGACGTTATCGATACCATCCGAAACAGCATCCCTCCCATCAAGCCCCTTAAGGAAATCAAGCCTCTCAAGGACCTGAAGGAGGACATTAAAAAGCGTAAAGCGTCGGGTAAGAAATCTTTATAATGCCAGTACTATGGCTGGATCTATATCAAGGCGTACTGATATAATCCTTGCCTGTTCATAAGTTGGATTGACCTTGCCGCTCAGTATGGCGTTGACGGGATAGATGTACGTTGCCGGTCAGTGAGATGTAGTATGTGTATTCGTAGCAGAAGTAACGGACACGCCGCAGCGGCGTGGACAGCCGGGACGTGTAATAACGAAAGTCGAACCTGCTGGCCTGCAGCTCTTTCTTGGGAATGCACTTCCTCCCCAGCGAGTATCTGGTATCGAGTATCCTCCGGTTGCGCATAAGGATTGTCTCCACTGAATGTGAGGCCTTCATTTCGGCTCTTCTTCTGGCATTGTGATAATTGGTGCGGCACTGATCGCAGCAGAATATTTTGTCGATCCTCCCTTCAAAGCGGCTGCCGCATTCCCTGCAATTTCTTTCTTTTTCCACGGGTCTTCCCTCCTATATTAGCGGGACAAATATACTTTGCTTCGTCCTGTTGTCTGACGACAAAATACAGGCGATGCTCTTTTTGTCGCGCGGAGAAACTTATTCGTGAAAACGACAGGTATTCGGATTTTGCTTTTATCCATTTATAAGCGTTTTTACACGTTTAAGCGCGAAAATTAAACGATTATACACGTGTAAAGTATGGTTATCGCGTTTTCCCCGTATTAGATTTGCAGCCGTAACAAACAAACCTGATGATTATGGAAACAATGTCTCTTAACAGGGTCGAGCTGAAGGGAAGAGTAGGACAAGACCCAAAAATCACAAGGACGGGCAATTCGAGCCTCGCGCGTTTTTCTCTCGCTACAAGCGAAATCTTCAAGGACCGCAGCGGCAACCTCCACGAAGAAACAACCTGGCACAACGTCGCCGTATGGTCGGGACGAAACATCGAAGACTTCGACCAGATTAAAAAAGGAGCCACGGTGTGGCTTGTAGGACGCATTCGGAACACCAAATACACCAATTCCGACGGAGAGGAACGATTCTTCGCAGAAGTCGTCGCTTCGCGCCTGAGCGTCAACCGTGAAAATGCAAGTTAAACATAAGACCGCAAGGGTTTGATGTCCGATATGGCTCCCTGCCGGCGGGAGCCGTACCGGATTGACAAAAAAAACGTATCTTTGTATGATACTAAAGAACTGACTATGGCTCACAATCTTTATCTCTTCAATACACTTTCGCGCCAGAAAGAACTTTTCAAACCCATTCACCCCGATCGGGTTGGAATGTATGTCTGCGGCCCTACGGTATATGGCGATGCCCATCTTGGACACGCCCGCCCGGGTATCACCTATGACGTGCTCTTCCGCCTGCTGAAGCATCTGGGATACAAAGTCCGTTACGTGCGCAATATAACAGATGTCGGACATCTTGAAAATGACGCCGACTCCGGAGAGGACAAGATTGCAAAGAAGGCAAGGCTCGAAGAGCTTGAGCCGATGGAAGTCGTGCAGACCTACACCTTGCGTTATCACGAGGCAATGCAGAAACTCGGCGTACTTCCGCCTTCGATCGAGCCGCACGCTTCCGGTCATATCATCGAGCAGATTGCTACCGTACAGAAGATTCTGGATGCAGGATATGCATATATCAGCAACGGTTCGGTCTATTTCGATGTGGACAAATACGACAAGGAGCATCATTACGGAGTCCTTTCGGGCCGCGTCCTCGAAGAGATGAAGGCAAATACCCGCGAACTGGACGGCCAGGACGACAAGCGTGCGCCGTATGACTTCGCACTCTGGAAAAAGGCTGCGCCGGAGCACATTATGCACTGGCCCTCACCCTGGAGCGAAGGATTCCCCGGATGGCATCTGGAATGCTCTGCTATGGGCGAGAAGTATCTCGGAACTGAATTCGACATCCACGGCGGCGGCATTGACCTGATGTTCCCGCACCACGAATGCGAGATAGCGCAAAATGTGGCATCACGCGGCAAGCAGGGTGTCCATTACTGGGTTCACAACAATATGATCACCATCAACGGCGAGAAGATGAGCAAGTCAAAGGGCAATTTCATCTCCCTCGACGAAATGTTTGCAGGTACCCACAAACTTCTGGCTCAGGCATACTCGCCGATGAACGTCAGATTCTTCATACTCCAGGCACATTACCGCAGCACCATCGACTTCAGCAATGAAGCTCTGCAGGCAGCAGACAAGGGCCTCAAGAAGATGCTTCAGGCTGTTCGCGACCTGAAGAGCCTTCAGGCAGTTGCAGGAGCCGCTCCGGTTCCGGAGATAGCAGAACTGGAACCCCGCGCACTCGATGCTTTGACGGATGATCTCAATACCCCCGGCGCTCTTTCGGTGCTGTTCGAGGCCGTCAAGTGGATCAATGCCGCTAAGGATCACACCACGAATCTCTGCCAGGAAGATATAGACCGGCTGCAGGTGCTTTTCAAAGACATCCTCGAAGACGTTCTCGGTATTCAGGATACCCAGAGTTCCGACGGCGGTGCGAAAGTCATTTCCGGCCTGATGGATATGGTGCTTGACATTCGCCGTACGGCAAAGGCTGAAAAGAACTGGGCCGTCAGCGACAAGATCCGTGACGACCTCAAAAACATCGGAATCCAGATCAAAGACACCAAGGACGGTTGCGACTGGACTCTGACGGAGTAATCTTTATCAGTTCAATCAGAGTACCTTGACAGGCAGGCTGCGGTCGGTGGAGATGAAAGTCTTCGTCTCGGGATTGCGGCCCTGAACTACATACAGGGGCGCAGTGCGGCCGGAAAGGGTGACTTCTGACTTATCATTCCTGGCTGCTTCGGCGAGTTCGCCGATACTTCCGCTGCGAAGACATTCGATGATAAGGCCGACCTTCAGGTCAGGGAACTGAGTAAGCATAGCATAATCGCCATTGCTGTCGCCGGCAACGAGCACGGGGCCGTGACCGCCGTGTGCAGGCGCCATCTGGCTCAGGATGCATTCCACTTTGCCGGTACGATACGGCTGTGCATACGAACTGTCCGCGACTGCCTTGAAATACTCATCCCTGGTCGGCGCCGGGCGGATGCCGAAAACGCACGACTCATCCAGATTCAAACCATATTCAGGGGTGCAGGCGACAGCCTCCACGATGGTCTCGAAAGAAGCCGAGCAGACATATACGTCGATACCTGAACTGCGCAGGGCTGCATAGAGTTCCTTCATTTCCGGAGTAAAGGCAAGACCCTTCGGAACGGTAACTGAAACATTGCCGTCAGGGCTGTCCCAACGCTCGCGCCACATAGACGGCTGCGACATCCAGAAATCAACTGATTCGCGGGTAAGGGCCTTAACCTCGGCACGCGTCATACCCTCAAGCATAGAGATAATCCAAACGCAGCCGAAAGGCGATTCAGGGAATGCCAGATCCGTGCTGGATGAATAATACCACAACTTTGCGCGGAAATCCAGATACTGGCCGCTCTGGCGCATCTCTTCAAGGTCGGTGCAGGTGCAGAGAAACGCATAGTCGCGGGCAAGATCCTCGGCCAGCATACGCGGAGTCAGGCCATTGCCGAAATCCATATCAAGATCCGGCAGGGACTCGGTCAGCACCGTATAAAAATCCTCCGGAGCAATGGCGAACCTGCGATTTTCGATCTGATAGACAAGCAACGTCTGCGCTATGTCATTGATGATGGTCGTATTGTCAAAATCAAAAACAGCGTACGGACGGACAGAAGCGTCATAATCAGGCGAACATTTGCCGCAGTCGGCCAAAAGGCAGTCAAGAGCCTCGCGTACGCGGGGAGCCCAACCCTCCTCCTGAAGAGTAACGGCAGAAGGACGGCAGGAAACCACCGTCAGACAGAAAACTGCCAGCCAAAGGAATCTTTTCATATTATTTAAAAACTAAAGTGACTCAAGCAGACGGCGAAGCACGTTGTAGGAATCATCGGCTATGTCGCGCCAGAAGCCCTGATATGTATTGACGTGCTCCTCCTTGGTGGAAGAATTGACATCGCTGATGAGCCTGAAACTCAGGAACGGAACTTTGTAATAATGGCAAACCTGTGCTATTGCAGCAGATTCCATATCGCAGGCCAACGCATTCGGATACTTCGAAAGCACGCCGCCCATTTCCTCCGGAGTAGTAAGGAACTGGTCGCCGGAGCAGATAAGACCAGTATGGATCTTATGGTCATACTCAACCAGACGGGCCATCGAAACCAGTTCGGGATCAGCCTCAAAAAACCTCGGAAGCCCCTGAACCTCACCTATCTCATTACCCTGGCCACACCATACGTCGTGGTATGCGGTCTGGGCGCCGATAACGAGGTCGAAGACCTTCATACCGGGCTGCAGACCACCGGCACATCCCGAATTGATAATGCAGTCAGGATGCTCCGAGAGAATCATTTCAGTTGCCGTTCTTGCAGCTGATACCTTGCCGATTCCGGAATGTACCACACCCTTGACGCCAGCCTTCGTGAGAGCCTCGTACTCGAGGTTCATTGCGACGATAATACCTACTTTACGTTTCATTTTTCCAAGCAAGAATCCATTAAACGGTCAATTTCGGCACGGTCGAGATTCTGGCCGATAAATACTATTTTAATCATTCGGTCGCCATACGGCGGCTGCCAGTCACGACGGAATTTAGCATCGCGGGCAAGCATCTGCTCGATGGCATCCTCTTCCATAGTGGCATACCAAAGACCCGCGTCACGCAGAGCCATCTGGCGGCCTGCCTGCTCGAACAGGTAACATTTCTGGGGTTCATCCCAGAAATAGCAGAGTCCCTTCGCGCGAATGATATTCTTAGGCCAGTGACGGGCCAGCATATTGTCAAATTTGTTGAGATCCAACGGCGGACGGCGGTAATACACATACGTGTCGATGCCATATTCGAGAGCCTCGCCCTCCTCTTCCTCGTCTTCTTCTCCCTCGACAGCCGCAATCCACGCAGCAGAGGTCGCCACCTCCTCAAAGTCGAACATTCCCGTATAGATAATCTCATCCAGGTCGATGTCGCCATAATCACATTCAAGGACACGGGCCGTAGGATTGATACCCTTGACCACGCCGCGAAGAAGGCCCAACTCCTCCGGAGTAACTTCGGAAGCCTTGTTGAGCAGCACTATATTGCAGAATTCGAGCTGCTCGATGACCAGCCTCTCCAGATCGTCGTCGCCGATATCGTCGCGCGAAAGTGCCTCGCCCAAAGCAAATTCATCTTTCATACGGAGCGAATCCAGC
>CAMZIP010000009.1 GCA_947307265.1 uncultured Bacteroidales bacterium
TCTGCCCGGTACGGACGGCAAGGCCAAGATGAGCAAGTCACTCGGCAACTGCATCTATCTCTCCGACGATCCGGAAGATATCCGCAAGAAGATTATGGGAATGTACACAGATCCGACGCACGTTCAGGTCTCCGATCCCGGTCATCTTGAGGGCAATACGGTGTTCACGTATCTGGATGCATTCTGCCGCGACGAGCATTTCGCAGCGTTCCTGCCCGAATATGCGTGCCTCGATGAACTCAAGGCGCACTATACCCGTGGCGGACTGGGCGACGTCAAGGTCAAGAAGTTCCTCAATGCCGTCATTCAGGCCGAACTGGAGCCGATCCGCGCTCGCCGCAAGGAGTTCGAGTCAGATATCCCGTATGTGTTTGAAGTGCTTCGCAAGGGCAGTGAAGTCGCACGCGAGACCGCGGCTGCGACGCTTGCAGACGTCAAGCACGCTATGCAGATAGATTATTTCAATCCTGAAGTCCTGAAGGGGATGATCCAACCTTAACGAGAGGTTTTCCATCCTCTACGAGGTACAATATGAATCCGAGGCTGTCCGCAATTCTGCTGGCGGCCTCGGGTCCTATTACCATCATCCACGTCGCGTAGGCATCGGCCGTGGCGGCATCCTCGGCGATAACCGTTGCGCTGAGCAGATTATGCTCTACGGGCATTCCGGTGCGGGGATCGACTGTATGTGCATAGCGGCGTCCGTCGCGGATGTAATACTTGCGATAGTTGCCCGAGGTGACTATTCCGCAATCGGTGAGGTTCAGTTTCTCGATAAGTGCGGGACTATCTCCGGCTGCATCGTAACTCGGATATTCTACTCCGATAATCCAATCTCCGCCGCGGGCGCTTTTGCCTTTGCAGAGAATCTCACGGCCGACCTCGACCATATAGTCGTGGCAGCCCAGGGATTCGAGCCAGCGGCCAATCGTATCGCAGGAGTAGCCCTGCGCTATTGCGTTGAAATTGAGGCGGCAGCGGCTGTCCGCCTTGACCAGGTGTATGCCGTCTTCGCGCTCTTCAGTCGAGAAGAGGTCCATACCGGTAAACGCCATCAGGCTGTCCAGCTCCGCTGCGGGAGGAATGTCCACATCTTTGCCGTCACCGGCGAATCCGAATCCCCAACGGTCGAAAATCGGTGCCGCGGAAGGGTCGAACGCGCCTCCGCTGAGCTCCCAAATTTCTTTTGAAAGACTGAAATTGCGGAGCATATGTTCGTCCAACGGAAGGTCGTCTCCACGGTTGATGCGGGAGAGCAGAGAGCCTTTGTTGTAGCCGGAGAGCGAACGGTTGACAGAGCGCAGGATTTCATCGGCGCCCTCCTGCAGCCGTTTCTCATTCTGGCCCTGCGGAATACGGCAGATGGCGTGCCAAGTTCCGCCCTGCGCATAGCCCTCAAGTTTCGCGTAACGCGTGCTTCTGTCGCACGATGACAGCAGGCAGGCTGCAAAGAGCAGCGCGGTCAGCAATGGACGGAGGTTTGCAGAGGCTTTCACGGCACGGTTTTAGTTGATTGGCGTACGACAAAAATACTAATTAAACTTGGCAAAAGGCCAAATTTTATGCATATTTGCAATCTTGTAAGCGAACAGACGATGAAAAGAACGTTCACGATATTGGCATTTGTGCTGCTGGCCGTCTTAGCGACGGTTTCCTGCAAGAAGGAAGAAGACGAGACCAAGCCTTACCTGACAGGCACGGTCACGTTCGAACTGCCCGCATATCTCTGCAAGGGCGAACTTTTCACCGTTGAGGCTTCCGGTATCAGTTATCCCAAGGAAATTACCTACCGCTGGTATTCGCAGGTTATGGCTGAAGATTCGGTCTATGCCAATCCGGCTACTTTCCGCGCTCCTGACAGCATCGGCAATTTCACCTTGACCGCGACGGCTTACAGCCCCGGTTATTACACATCTGCCGGAAGCAACAGTTTCATCACCGTGGATCCTTCCTGGAACGGTTCTCTTCGCGGTATTCACCGTTCCATCCATTCGTTTACGGACAAACGCGACAGTCGTTCTTACGGATATGTCCGCATCGGCAGCCTCGACTGGATGACGTCCAATCTCGCTTATGACGGTGCAGGCATTTCGTTTATGTATTCTCCCGCTGTTGACGGTCTGTTCGGCCGCTTCTACACCTGGAACGAGGCCACCGGCGGAGTAGCCGGTTCCGGTCTGGGTAAGGGCCCTCAGGGTGTCTGCCCTGCAGGTTGGAGCGTTCCTACGGCTGAGGACTGGCTGGATTTCGCATCTGCGGTTACCGGGCGTCAGGAAGAGTTTACGGGCAGATGGGAAGGAGCAGGGGAGAAGGCTTCCGCACCCGCGACGTTCAATGATGACCGTATGTGGTCCTACAGCCCCGATAACGGTCATACCAATACTCTCGGCTGGAACGGTCTTCCTCTCGGAAGTTGTTCGGTCGTCAATACCGCTTTCTCAGGTTACGGCAAATACGGTTTCTGGTGGTCTTCGGCCGTCAACGGCAGTGACAAGGCCTGGTTCCGTTATATTTTCGAGGACGAAAATGCATTCCCTGCCGGAGCCTCCAACAGGACGGATTTCGCGGCCAACGTGCGTTGCGTCCGTCTGGCGCAGTAGTGCGCTATTCTATGGAGAAGAACAGCACTCTTATCGGCAATCTCGCGTGCTTCGGCGCGTATGCCATTTTCGGGCATAATGTCATCAGTTGCAGGAGTATTGCGGTAGATGGCAACATTACTCCTATGGCGCTTTTCTGCCTCCGTTCATTCGGCTCGACGGCCCTTTTCTGGATTGTTTCGCTTTTTGTAGCACCGCACGAGCATATCGAGCGCGGGGATATCTGGAAGGTGGCGCTCGCTTCGTTTATCGGCCTGTACCTGACGCAGATATCATTCCTTTTTGCCATTACCCGCACCACCGCGATAGATGCGTCCATTCTGTGTACGCTCAGCCCTATAATGACGCTCATCATTTCGGCGATTGCCATCAAGGAGAGGATCACCTGGTCGGGCATTGCAGGCATCCTGCTCAGTCTGTCGGGCGTTCTGATTTTGATATTCCACAGCGTGTCGATGCGTTCCGGTGCAGATGTAACGACGGTCTGGGGCATTCTCGGAATGGTAGCGAACGCGTTTTTCTTTTCGTTCTACCTGGCTGTTTTCAAGCCTCTGCTGCGCAAATATTCGGTCGTGACCTTTATGAAGTGGATGTTCCTCTTCTCGTCGATTATGGCGCTGCCGTTCGCTTTCAGCGCGTTTAAGGCCTCCAATGGGGCTGCAATCTCCACCGGTGTTGCCTGGCAGGTCGTGTATGTGGTCGTGGCTGCGACGTTTCTTTCGTATTTCCTGATTCCCATCGGGCAGAAACGGCTTCGTCCCGTTGTGGTGTGTATGTACACCTACGTTCAGCCGGTTATCGCGATGGTCATCGCCCTTGCGCTCGGGATGGACAGCCTCAGCCTGCTGAAAATCATCGCCACCGTGCTCGTTTTCTCCGGCGTCGGTCTGGTCAACTTCGTACCGAAAAAGCGGCTATAGAATCCGTACGCTGACGTGGCGGCCAAGGCCCTGAAAAAGCCGTACGAGGGTTGATAACTGAATATCAACGCGTCCGTGTTCGATGCGAGATATGAAACTCTTTTTGGTGCCAATCTTTTCAGCAAGTTGTTCTTGAGTCAGGCCGGCCCGAATTCTCTCGTCCTTTAATTGCTCTCCAATAATGAAAGCATCGCATTCGATCTCGAAAAGCTCGCGCTCCGGAGTATCAGTTGCCCCGAAATCTTCCGATATAAGGACTTCGATAGGTGTGATATCCATTGATTTTCTATCCTTCGTTGCCATAGATTTGCGCTTTTTTTAGATTAAAATACTTTTTCATCAGGGCTTCTGCCTTATCAAGTTGCTCAATCAGTGTCTTCTGGGACTTTTTCTGATATCCGTTGAAAAGGACTACAATATTCCCTTCATCAAAACAGCAAAAAACCCGGTAGATATTACCTTCATATTCACACCGTATTTCGAAAAGACCTTTTCTGCCGCTTATTTTTTTAAGATACTTCTCCGGGACTCGTTCAACTGACATAATCAGAATAATAATCTGGTATAATTTCTTCAGTACATCCCTTGGCAGTGTCTTTTTAAAATCTTTGAATTGATTCTCAAATACAATCACCTCCCGCACGTAAACTCTTCTCATACGCCACAAAGTTAACTAATTAATTAACATAAACAATAATCTGCGTGCAATATACGGGCAGATATGGCGCTTTGTAGCGACAAAAACGCTACGTTCTGTTTTTGTAACGGGATTACGAAATCGGATATAAAGGTTAACCCTTCTCCCCCGCAATCCATTCGCAGGAGTCGGTTTCGCCTGCGATCCAGACGGTATCGCCGACTGCAAAACGGTAGTCGGGTTTGGGATTGGTGATGAATTCACCGTCGTGCAGGACGCTTATGACCATACACTTGTAGGAACGCATATCGAGGGAGCGGAGAGTGGCCCCGGTCAGGTAGGAATTGGGCTCCAGCGTAATTGTGACAAGGTTGAAATCCTGCTCCGTCATATGCTCCTTGGTTGCGGCTGACTCCAGCAGCATCTTGCTCAGGTTGGCAAGTTGCTCGGAGGTTCCGACGGCCAGCAGGCGGTCGTGCGGATAGAGATGCTCGCTGCCCGAAGGGATGGTGATACTGCCGCTGCCGCGCTGAATCTTGATGATATTCGCGCCGGAGCGCTCGCGGATAGGAATATCTTTCAGTTCCATTCCGCAGAATATGGAATCCGCGGAAAGTTCGATCATCTCCAGATGCACGTCGTAGCCTGCCATCTTATCCTGCACGTGCGTCGTGACGGGACGGGCCTTCTTCTCGCGCTCTTCCTTATCGTTTAGGTTGGCAATAAAGCGGTTTTCGATGGCCGAGAAATGCCGCATCGTACGGCGGGCAGAAATAAACAGGAAGAAGCCTGCGGCAATGATCAGCGCTATGGTCCACCACGCCAGATGGAAATGGCTGGCGATGACGGATATAATAAAAGAAATCGCGATGAACGTGCGTGTTATCACGAGTCCGGCAATAGGCCAGATGTTGGAACTCTTTTCCTTGAGAAGCTTATTGGCGGAAGCATTGATCGAGCCGGTATTTACGCCGAGGCCTATGAGGAACGGCGTCATAGCCAGCAGAGTAATGACAACCACCGAGATATTGAGCAACCGTTCGCTGATATCCGGCACGACCATCTTGATAAGGTCGTTCAGATAGAGTTTGGAACCGATGAAAATCGCAACCAGAATCACTCCGTACAGCACGATTCGGATGAAATATGCGCTCAGAAGCTTGCGCCATTCGCTCTTCTCCGCCACCGTGGCATTGGCACCGGTATTCTGCTGATCCATACGCGCCACCCAGCCTGCCGGCAGCACCCTGCCGAGAATCTTGTATGCCGGAGTGGCCAGTTTGATCATATACGGAGTAGTAAACGTCGTTACCACCGAAACGGCGATGATGACAGGATAGATGAAATCCCGCATCACTCCCAGGCTGACGCCTACGCCCGCGATAATGAAACCGAATTCACCGAGTTGGGCGAGGCTGAAACCTGCGTGGACTGCATTCTTGAGGCCCTTGCCGGTCATCAGGATACCCGCACTCACGAAAACTATATGGGTAAACATCACTATCGCAGTGATAATCAGGATGGTTTTCCAATGAGCCGCAATCACGTCCGGGGCGACCATCATACCTACAGATACGAAGAATATCGCTCCAAACAGGTCTTTGATAGGCGAAACAAGATGATCGATATGCTCGCTTTCAATGGTTTCCGCGAGAATCGAGCCTATGACGAACGCGCCGAGCGCGGATGAAAAACCGACTCCTTCGGCCAGCGCCACCATACCGAAGCAAAGACCGATGCTGACGATGAGCAGAATCTCGTTGTTGAGATACTTGTGAGCCTTCTTGAACAGCGTCGGAATGACATATATGCCTACCAGGAACCACAGGATCAGGAAGAATGCCAGTTTCGCAAGGTTGAAGAGCATTTCCTTGCCTTCAAACTTGTTGGAGACGGCCATCGTCGAAAGTAGCACCATCAGCAATATGGCTATCAGGTCCTCAACCACAAGCGTACCGAACACCATCCCGGCATAAGGCTTCTTCTTGAGCCCCATATCGTCGTATGACTTGAGAACGACCATCGTAGAGGACATAGACAGCAGTCCTCCGAGGAAGACGCTCTCCATCGTACTCCAGCCCATAGCCTGCCCGGCAATGAATCCGATGACGAATACGCCCAGGACCTTGCTGCCCGCCGAAACGAGCGCGCTGCTGCCCACTTTGAGCAGTTTCTTGAAACTGAATTCGAGTCCCAGACCGAACATCAGGAAGATGATGCCGATATCGGACCATTCGTGCACGGTCTCTTCGCTGATGGAGAAAGGAATCAGCGAAAGATGCGGCCCGATGATGAATCCGGCAATGATATACCCCAGGATGAGGGGCTGTTTGAGTGCCTTGGATATGATGGTAAACAGACCGGCTGAAACCAGTATGACTGCCAGGTCGCGGACGAGGTTGAGTTCTTCGTTCATCTCTGATAAGTGGGTCTGAATGTGGCGGATTAACGCAGGAGGCGTGCCGTAAGTTCTTCGAGAAGCTGGCCGTCGGTCGCATTGCCGCGGGCATTGCTCTTGCTGCGGTAGTCAAACTCCTTGAGAATCGAAATGGCGCGCATCGTGGCCTTTACGGGATAATTGCGTATGGCCGTATCGTATTCTTTCGAGAAAAACGGATTGATGCCAAGTTGTGCAAGTATCTCGTTGCGCGGAACTTTTGCCCGCACCAGCGCGTGGAACCGAAGCAGTTTGATGAAGTGCGATGCCAGCGCCGCCATTGTCATCTGGATAGGATAACGCTTTTCGCTCGAGGCGAAAAACCGCACGATCCGGTAGCATTTGTCGGCATCCTTGTACGAGAGGGCGCGAGTCAGTTCGAAAACCGAATATCCGCGGCTCATACCGACATTTTCTGCGATATCGTCCTGCGTGACGGTTCGCGTGCCTTCGGGAAGCGCCTTGATAAGTTTGTCTGTCTCGACGGCGATCTTCTGAATATCGGAGCCGGTAAACTCTGCGAGCAGGGCTGCGCCGTCCGGCGAAATCTGCAGGCCGCGGCTGCGGTAATAGCCCTCTATCCAGCCGGCCATCTTATAGTCGGGAATCTGCTCCGACTCGAAGACAACTCCGGCTTTGCAGGCCTGCTTGTAGAATGAAGTGCGCTTGTCTATGTTTTTGCCGCTCTTGAGCGGGTCGTTCGGCGTCTTATAGCAGATGACCAGCACGGTCGAGGGCATCATTGCCTGGAAATAGACTCCTATGCCTTCGATGTCGGACATCATCTGCGCCTCTCGGACCACCACCAACTGCCGCTGGACCATCATCGGGAACTGCCGTGCCGTATTGACGACCTGATTGGCCGAGACATCGGCACCGTAATAGACCACCTGTCCGAAATCGCGTTCTTCGGGCGGCATCGCGTGCTCGATGATTGCCGAGCAGAGTTCGTCGATGAAGTAATGTTCCTTGCCGAAAAGCAGATAGAACGGCTTGATGTCCTCCGAGATTATCTCGCTTCGGAGAGTTTCGAATATCTGAGTGGTATCGGAGGTTTGTTTAGCCATCGGTCTTTCTTTACTGCAAATATAACATTTAGTTTGTAACTTTGCCGTCGATGAATGAGATATACGATCCGCTGCGTCGCAAAAATGTCCGCAGGACTCCGGAAGAGGAGGTCCGCCAGGCCGCTATCCGCTACCTGGAGGAATCTGTCGGCGTGCCGCGCCAGCTGATGGTGTCGGAGTATTCATTCACATTCAACGGACTGCAGTATCGCGCTGACGTGCTGGTATATGACCGTTCGCTCCACCCGCTGCTGCTGGTCGAGTGCAAGGCCCCTTCCGTGCAGCTGGACGATGCCATTCTGGAACAGGTGCTGCGCTACAACCGCGTGCTTCAGGTGCGATACATCCTGCTGACTAACGGAAAAACTTCTTATTTTTGCAAATGGGACGCCGAAACGGGCAGTTACCGTTTCCAGGAGAGCATTCCCTCATACGAGCAGATGCTGGAGCAATGACAGACGCACTTGACAACAAGATATTCGACATCGTGTCGAAGACTGCAAAGGAACTGGGCGTGAGAGCCTTCGTCATCGGAGGCTTCGTGCGCGACTATTTCCTCCAGCGTCCCTGCCACGATATCGATATAGTGGTCGAGGGCAGCGGCATCCAACTCGCAGAAGCAGTAGCCAAAAAGGTCCGTACCAACGTGGCTGTTTTTCGTAATTTCGGCACCGCAATGCTGCATTACGGGCCGTATGAAGTGGAATTTGTCGGTGCGCGCAAAGAGTCCTACCGCGCCGAATCCCGCAAACCCATCGTTGAGGACGGAACGCTCGAAGAGGACCAGAGCCGCCGCGATTTTACTGTCAATGCAATGGCTTTCAGTCTGCAGGAAGAGGATTACGGGGCGCTTGTGGATCCTTTCGGCGGTATCCGCGACCTGAATGAAGGTCTGCTTCGCACCCCGCTCGAGCCTGACCAGACCTACAGCGACGATCCTTTGAGGATGCTGCGTGCCGTGAGATTTGCAACGCAGTTGGGATTCAGCATCGTTCCCGAGTCCATCGAGTCGATGCAGCGCCAGAAAGAGCGCCTGAAGATACTTTCTGCAGAGCGTATTGCAGATGAACTCAACAAGATAATGCGTGCCGAAAAGCCTTCGGTCGGCTTCCTGCTGATGGATCAGTGCGGCCTGCTGCCGTATGTCCTGCCGTCGCTTGATGCCCTGAAGGGGGTCGAGACTGTGGATGGCTGCGGTCATAAGGACAATTTCCTGCATTCGCTGCAGGTGCTTGACAATGTCGCAGCCGCAAGCGATAAAATCTGGCTGCGCTGGGCCGCCCTGCTGCACGATGTCGGCAAGGCCCGCACGAAGCGTTTCGAGTCCGGTATCGGCTGGACTTTCCACGGCCACGAATTCATCGGCTCGAAGATGATCAAGGGTATTTTCGCCTCGCTCAAAATGTCCCAGACCGAAGATATGCACTACGTTGAAAAGCTTGTCGCGCTGCATCTGCGGCCCGCGGCACTGGTTTCGGACGAAGTGACCGATTCGGCGGTCAGGCGTCTGCTGTTTGATGCCGGAGATGACATTGACGACCTGATGATTCTCTGCAAGGCGGATATTACCTCCAAGAATGACCGCAAGGTCGAGACTTTCCGCCGCCAGTACGAGCATCTCCGCGACAAACTGGTCGAGGTAGAGACCAAGGATGCAGTCCGAAATTTCAAGAATCCCATTAACGGCGAACTGATAATGGAGACCTACCATATTCCGCCCTGCCACGAATTAGGTATCATCAAGGATTCTATCAAGGAAGCCATTCTCGATGGCATCATCCCCAACGACTTCGACGCCGCCCGCGTCCTGATGGAGCAGAAAGCCGAAGAATTGGGACTTAAGAAGGGTTAACCCAGCAGATTATTTACCGTTTCGGTGAAGAAGCAGCCGGCAATGAAGACGGCGGCGAAGATGGCGCAGGCGGCCCAGAATGCTATGCGGCGCAGGTTGGTCGCGGTTCGGCGGCAGCCTTCGGTTTCGGAGAGACTCTGCAGGACGGCGAACGAGCCGTAGATGACCGGGCCGAAAATGGGCAGCATATAGATTTCCAGTTTCGAACTGACAAACGACATCAGCACGAAAAATGCTCCCGAGACAATCAGCAGGAAGCGTTCTTCCTCATTCAGCCGAATCTTGCGGAATGCGCCCCAGATGAGCGTCGGAAGGCAGATGAGTGCCGCAGGAGCCATAGCATACCAGATGCTGTACAGATAGAACCATAGCGGCCGTTTATGGTGGAACGCGTTGACTGCGCGGTCAACGGTCTGATGCACGAGCAGATTATCCATATAGGCCTGTCCTCCCTCGGCCCACGCGCAGCCCCACCAGATGAGGCACGGAACTGCCAGCGCGACCCAGGTTCGCCAGCCCCAGAGTTTGCCCGCTTCGCGAAACCGGCCCGAAAGTGCAAGCCATACCAGCGTGCCCACGAGCGGCAGCAGCAGGCCAACGGGGCCTTTGGAAAATACTGCCAGGAACAGATACAGCCCGAACAGCCATTTGCGACGGGAGGAGCAGTCGCCTCGCACGATTATCCAGGCCGTCTCGAGTGCAAGGGTGAGGAACAGCGTCATCAGCATATCCATTCGCAGCACGATGGCGCTGCCGAGGAACCACGCCGCGGTCATCAGCGACAGTTCGGCCGTAATGCGGAACGGCCACTGCAGGGATTTGCCGAAGCTGCGGTCCAGCACCCTGAGCGTCAGAAATGCCGGAATCAGCGAGAAAAGTTCAAGCACCGGCAGGCAGTGGAATCCGAAGATTCGACGCATAAGCATCACTATCCACAGATAAAGCGGCGGTTTGTCGGCATATACCGCACCGTCCAGGAAGAAGCACCAGAAATGTCCGTCGCGCAGTGCTTCGTCGGCAATGTTCAGATACCGCAACTCATTGGCCGGAGTGGCGTCCCGGCCGATCATCAATGGCAGCAAAAGCAGCAGATATAGCCCGTAGCGCAGCCAGGGATTGCTTATGAAGAGGCTTTGTTTCCTTTCCATAAGATGAGATTTCGGACGTATGTGACCATTCCTCCGATCTGGCTGACCAGGATTACCGGATCACGCCTGAAGACACCGTAAACTATAAGCAGGATGGCGCCGATGACCGAAAGAATCCAGAATCCGTATGGCAGGATGGATTCGCCCTTGCGGGATGAATAATAGATCTGGTAGAGGAATCTTACCGTGAACAGCGACTGTCCGGTCAGGCCGATGATGAGCAGCCAGACGGTTATGTTTTCGCGTGCGAAAAGTTGTGAAAAAGCCTCCGGATGACTTGTCAGGACGGCGGTTACTGCGGCAATGGGCATCAGGATGATGACGGCCTCCATCAGGCGTCGCAGCGTAAGGTTCATGTTGCTGAAAATCTGCTTTATTTCCAGGTTCCAGAAGTAGATATAATAACCGACGAACTGGCCTGCCATTATGGCGAAATCCATCCGTAGCCAACCGTAGATGAAGTACAGGAACGCCGCCACCAGACTGAACACCCAGAACACGGTAGGCGAGACTACCTTGCGGGCCTTTTCGGAAAGGACCCACTGTGCTACCTGGCGCGCACCGAAGAGTGCCTGGGCCAGGAATCCGAGTGCCATTATCATCACGTTGGACATCAGAGATTGGTGTCTTTAAGCCGGTTGGAGGTATATCTGCGGCGCATCCAGCGGTAAGCGAAACAATCGAAGAAAGGTCCTGCGAGACGGTTGCCGAGGTGGTATTTAGCCTTGCCGGCAGTCCTCGGGAAATGCCTTACCGGGGTCTGGCAGTAAGTGCCGCCCATCATCAGGATGAGAGCCGGGATAAAACGGTGCATTCCCTTGAACAGAGGCAGCTCCCGGGCATATTCGGTGCGGATGACCTTGAGCGGACAGCAGGTATCTGTCGCACCGTCGCCGGTCATCATCCGCCGCCAGCCGTTGGCAATTTT
Organism: uncultured Bacteroidales bacterium; assembly: GCA_947307265.1. Classification (GTDB taxonomy): domain Bacteria; phylum Bacteroidota; class Bacteroidia; order Bacteroidales; family UBA932; genus Cacconaster. The sequence continues at coordinate 11,590 of CAMZIP010000009.1, forward strand.
CGAAGAAATGCGCTTGACGATGCCGTCCTTGCGTCCTGCGCGGATGCCCTGGCTCAGTTCGTGCGGGCCCATTGCGTCCAGCAGCAGGTCAAAATCTTCCGGAGCCGTCTGCAGGTCTGCATCCAGATAGCCGACGAGTTCGCTCTGGCACAGGTTGAATCCTGCTTTCAGCGCACCGCTCAGGCCGTTGTTGCGCTCCAGGTCCGCATAGAAGAAATCCGGATGCCGGAGGCAGGCCTCGCGCACGAGGGCATCACCTCCGTCCGCAGAGCCGTCGTTGACGAAGAGGACGCACGCGGGTGCTGCGTGACATACAGGCAGATACGCCGTCAGACGCTCTTCCAGCGCTGCAATATTGTCCCGTTCATCCTTGAATGGGATGACGATTGTCAGTTTGTAATCGGCGGTTTTGTTACGGTTTTGAAGCATTATGATGCAAATATAGGTTTTCTTTTTTTGGAAAAGTCAATAAAAAGTCCTATTTATGTGTTTTAATACAACAAATTAGGTTCGATGCGCCGGTTTTTAACCATAATCCTGCTCTGCCTGATGCCGTTGCTGCCCGCCTGGGGCGCGAAGGCCCGTCCGGGTCTTGTGCCGGTTGTCCAGCCTGACGGCACGCAGCTTCTGATCAGGATTTTCGGCGACGAGCGCTTCTCGTACAAAACAAATGCCGCAGGCTATCTCGTGGCTCAGGATGAGAGCGGGTGGTACCGGTTTGCAGATTACAGTTCCGGTATTTTGCGCCCCGGGCGCGAACGGGCTCTCTCTTACGGGACGGGCACGGCGCTTCCGGCTCCCGAGCAGGTGATGACGGGCGGCAGGATTTGCGAAGTCCGCAGTCCGGAGAGGAGCGTGTCGGTTTCTGAAGTAACGAAGGCCGTGATCGAGCGTCGCACGCTGGTTATCCCGGTGGCATTCAGCGATCTGGATTTCTCGACGCCGATGGTCCGCAACCGCATCTACAACCTTTTCAACCAACTCAACTACAACTATGACGGTGCCGTCGGCAGCGTGCGCGAATATTTCCGCGACAACCTCGGCTCCGGCTACAACGTGACCTTCGAGATTTGCGAGCCCGTGACCGTTCCGGAAACGGCGGCATATTACGGGGCCAATAACGGAGGCGTGACCGACGTCAACCTCAAGCGTCTGGTGATAAGCGCCTGCGCCCTGGCAAAGAATGCGGGCGTGGATTTCTCCCGTTTCGACTGCGATGCGGACGGTGTGGTAGATAACGTTTTCATCATTTTCGCAGGCCACAATGAATCCGAGGGCGGCGGAGACGATGCCATCTGGCCACAGGCGTGGAATATTTCCGAGGCGCAGTTGTTCTACGACGGAGTTAAAATCTCCGATTTCTGCTGCTATTCCGAATTTGCCGGCAGCACTGGATTCGATTTCGCGCGAATCGGCACCATCTGCCACGAAATATGCCACACTCTCGGCCTCGTGGATATGTACGACGGCAACGGCGAGACGGAAGGGGAGGGCTATGGCCTTTGCGGGGCACTCTCCATTATGGACCGCGGCAACTATAACGGCGACGGCCGCATTCCTCCGTATCTCAACTCCGTAGAAAGAATAATGCTGGGCCTGGCCGATCAGCAGACCGTAAGCGAGCCGCAGCAACTTCTCATCAGCCCGGTGCAGGAAGCCGGTACCGTATATCGCTTCCGCACGTCCTTTGCGGACGAGAATTTCTACCTCGAATACCGCGACGGAACGCGCTGGGACAAGGCTATAGGGCAGCAGGGACTGGTCATTTATCACGTTGACCGCACGGACAATCCAGCCGGTTCGATGACCGCCCGCCGCCGCTGGTCGCTTAACTCCGTCAACTCCTGCGCAGACCATCAGTGCTGCGTGGCCGTTTCCTCTACGGGAGCCGAACCGAACTCCGTGGAAGACCTGTTTTTCCCGGGTTTCAGCGGCATCAGGAACATTCACTCGGCCGTCAATTTCCCGCTGATGGACTGGAATGGCCGCGGTACCGGTTTCGGCTTGGCAAATATCAATCCTTCAGCAGGCGGACTTACCTGCGAAGTGGTGGAAGACAACAGCTGGAACCTTCCGCTGATCAATTCCTATACGGTCGAGACCGACCAGCGTTCGGCGCTCCTCAAGTGGGAGCCTTCGAAGAGCCTCGGCGGCCGCTGGCAGTTGGTCTGGGGTTCGGTCAACAGCGTCGTGGCCGATACCGTGCTGACTTCCGCAACATCCTGGCGGTTTGAGAATCTGGAGCCTGGCGAGGAATATTCCTGTACGCTCACGTATCTCTATATGAACGTCAGCGGCAAGCCGTTCCACCTCGAATTCCAGACGCCAGGAATGCTCTCGTCATTCCCGCTGATAGCGGATATGGACCAACCCGTGACACCCGGTATGCAGATAAGACTGCATCTTCTCAACCTGACCGAAGAGATAGCCGGGGTCCAGTGGTATGTGGACGGGATGCTCAACGAGACAGGATATTTCACTCCGGGAGCAGGCGTGCATACAGTCAAGGCCGTATTACATTACCTTGACGGCAGTAAAGAGATACTTACCAAACGACTTACGGTAAAGGAGGCAGCTGATGACTAGCAGGTGGAAATCATATTTGCGGATGGTGCCCATCCTCTTTGCCGTGGTCTTCTCGATGGCGGTGGCCTGCCCGCAGCCGGATCCGCCGGGACCGATCAAGGGCAACGGACTCGAAGAGACAAAGAGCCCGGAACGCGTCGCATTCGAGAAAGTCTCCGCCGAAGGCTATTACCACGAAGGCAACTGCCTGCTGCGCTATGACGAGGCCACCTTCCAGCGCGCCGTGAATGCTTCCCGCCGTTCGGTCCGTATCCAGGCAGATGACCAGAGCAGCTATATGCACCTGGTATTTACCGACCGTATTCCCGAGAAAGTCGGGGACGAAACGGTCTGCCGCATTACCTTTACCCCGGAGGGAAGCGAAGAGGTCACGCTCATCGTCAAATTTATGACCGTTCGCATCGAAGATACCCGCTTCTGGCTCTGGAACGAACTGCAGACTATCGGCATACTGACCGATATTGATTTGCAGGATGACAAATAATTGCTATCTTTGCACCCTGCTAAAAAGGGAGACCTTTTTGGTGTAATGGGGTCCGGAAAGCCCGGACTGAGTAACACATTTTTAACACAGTACAATGAAACATCTCGACCTCCAAGGCACGCTCCGCGTGACCGGCCGCAAGGCAGACGTCAACAGCGTCCGCCGCGACGAAAAGGTGCCCTGCGTTCTTTATGGCAACGGTATGGAGAATGTCTCCTTCGCCATCGACGCAAAGAGCCTCAAGCTCGTCACCAACACCCCTTCATCTTACATCATCAACCTCGACATCGAGGGCCAGAAGTATGTCACCAAGCTGCAGGCTGTGCAGTATCACCCGGTGACCGACGCTGCTCTTCACGCTGATTTCCTCGTTCTTCCGGCTGACAAGCCCGTTACGATGGAAGTTCCCGTCAAGATCGTTGGTAATTCTGAAGGCGTAAAGCAGGGCGGTAAGCTCTATGCACCTACCCGCAAGCTCCGCGTCAGCGCTCTCGTCGCAGACCTTCCTGACGAGCTGGTAGTGGATATCACTCCTCTCCAGATCGGTAAGCAGCTCTCCGCTGGCGACCTCTCATTCGACAAGGTTACCATCGTGACTCCGAAGGCTACGCTGGTTTGCGCAATCCGCGCTACCCGTGCTGCAGCCGCAGCTGCCGCAGCAGCCGCTGCCGAGAAGTAATAACCAACTTACTTGTTGCGGCTATGAAGTATCTGATCGCCGGTCTGGGCAATATCGGACCCGAGTATGCAGGTACCCGCCACAACATCGGTTTTATGGTATTGGATGCCTGGGCTCAGGCATCCAATACTATTTTTACGAACGGCCGTTACGGGGCGACGGCTGAGATTTCCCTCAAGGGGCGCAAGTGCGTGCTCCTGAAGCCCTCCACTTATATGAATCTCAGCGGAAAGGCAGTCAACTATTATCTTGAGAAGTTGGATATCCCCCGCGAGAACCTGCTGGTCGTTCTGGACGACCTGGCATTGCCGTTCGGCACCCTCCGGCTTCGCAGCCGTGGCAGCAGCGGTGGTCACAACGGCCTGAAAAGCATCGACTATTGCCTTGCAAGCGACGATTACGCCCGTCTCAGGGTGGGCATAGGCAACGGTTTCCCGCACGGCGGGCAGATCGATTTCGTGCTGGGTGAATTTATTCCCGAAGAGCGTGCGGAACTTCCCGGTGTCCTCGAAAAGGCCGTGGAAGCCGTCAAATGCTCGGTTCTTGAAGGCGTCGACCGCGCAATGACGCGCTACAATCACTCCTGGCTGTCGTCTTCGTCGGCGAAGAAGGACGAATAAAGCGAATCCATATCGCGGCGTTCCTTCTTGGTGGGACGTCCGCTCCCCCGGTCCCTTCTGATGAAGAAGGTCTCCACCGGTGCGTGCAGTTTGGCAAGTTCTTCCTCCGGAGTGAGGTTGAGGGCGTATTTTTCGACCTCTCGTGCGCCGACTCGCTTCTCCAGCGGGGCAAGTACCTTATAGGTGTAGTGCACCGCACCCTTGCGGACGGAGATAACGTCCCCGGCGTGCACTTCCCTGGACGGTTTGACGTCCGCGCCGCCGACGCTGACCTTATTGCCTCGGCACGCGTCAGTGGCTTCAGAGCGCGTCTTGAACACACTGATTGCCCAGAGGTATTTATCTATGCGTGTGCTGTCCATTTCAGTTTTTGTCCAGATAATCATCGGGCTCCTCGGCTGCCGGACGGATGTCGGCCTGCAGCAGGAGGGTATCTTTTTCCTTCGGGACGATCAGCAGTTCATCCATATCCGCGGGGATGAGCACCGACTGGCCGCGTGTGATCGTGACCTCGGCCGTTTTGCCGTCTTCCTCGTATTGGATCGAGGCGCTGCCTTCGGTGCAGAACCATACCAGGCAACTGTCGAAATCATCCATATCGATACTGCGGGGCTCGTTGCAGCGCAGTACGGTGAGGTTGAACGGGAAATGATTGCCGCTGATGAGCCTGCCGTTCTCCAGTGAAGTGCGGTGGTACGCCGCATCGTCGTAAGGACGGTAATCAATGCAGTCGATGGCTTCCTCCAGATGCATCTGGCGGGCGGTTGCGGGATTATTTTCGCGGCCCCAGTCGTAGAGGCGGAACGTCATATCCGAAGCCTGCTGAATCTCTGCGATGACCAGTCCGCCGCCGCAGGCGTGAACGGTGCCTGCAGGAATGAAGAAAAACTCTCCGCGATGCGGCTTGTAGCAGTTGAGCAGGTCGGTGACCGTGCCGTCCTTGCATTTGGCATAAAACTCGGCAGCCGACGTCTCGCGGCTGAATCCGGCATATATTCTCGCATCTTCCGAGGCTTCCATCACGTACCAGCATTCGGTCTTGCCGAAACTGTCGTAACGCTCGAGTGCGGTATGGTCGTCAGGATGCACCTGCACCGACAGGAACTCCCTTACGTCCAGTAGTTTGATAAGCAGAGGGAACCACAGGTTGTAGCTGTCGAAGACCTTGTCGCCTACAAGTTCGCCCAGATAAGTCTCGAGAATGTCGTCCAGCGTATTGTCAGCCAGAAAGCCGTTCGTGGCAATAGTAGCGTGCTCTTCGTCGATGGCCGCCATCTCCCAGGATTCGCCGACAGGCGTACCTTCAGGACCGTCCCAGGGCTTTCCGAAGTTCTTGACAAGGCAGTCGCCGCCCCACACGCGCGGGACGGTTACCGGTTTGAATATCAGCGGATACAGTTTCTTTTTCATTGCAGGGGCTGTTTGAGCGATTTGCGGGGGCCGAAGCGGTGCATAATGAATATGACTGCGGCAACCAGTATGACGCATCCGATGTATGCAGGAATCTTGAATTCTGCGGGAAGCAGGTCGAGCGTGCCGCTGTCCACATTCGCATCAGGGAAGATCCGCATCATCGCGGTCGAGAATGAATTGTTGGCCGCGTGCATCAGGATTGCGGCCCAGATGCAGCCGCTCTGGTGATATACCCAGCCCAGCAGGAGGCCCATCAGCAGTGCGGGAATGGCCTGCCAGGGGTTGAGGTGTATGAATGCGAAAATGATTGCAGCCCAGAGAATTGCCTTCCAGGGTGCTGTATTTGCTGCCATACCGCGCATCATCACGCCGCGGCAGAGGAATTCCTCGCACAGGGGTGCGAGAATGCAGGTCGCGATAATCATATCCGCAAGGCCGGAGTTGACAAATGCCTTCTCGAAAAGTTCCCGGAACATATCTGGCATCGGAATCAGTTCGCCCAGCGGCTCTATCACGATGCTTGCCGCAATGGTCAGGATGACCGCGCAGAGCAGGTAGAGCGGTGCGCCCATCCGGCCGAAATCAGGCTTGTTGAGTTCCACCTTCTTGACCGGCTGGCCCTGAGATTCATAAAACTCCGCCTGATGCCATTTCTGGTTGGAAATCAGCCAGATGGCAAAGAACGGCACGGCCATCGACATAAGATAGAGGCACCAGGTGGGGAGAGTCAGGCCGGGTTTGAGAAATGTCAGTGCGCCGATGAATGCGGAAGCTGCCAGCGAACCTGCAATGAAAATCATTGCGAGCAGCCAGGAGTTGCCTATATTCGGCAGATAAAAAGCGACTTTGCGGAAAAATTTCATTGCAAAAAAATAAGAGCAATAATTACTGAGAACAAAAATAACTATTTTTGTGAACAGAAAGGTCAACGAATCCGGATGAAATTCAATATCAAAGAGAAGGTCCGTACTTGGGTCGATGCGCGAAAGGATGAAAAACGCCTGTGGCGCATCGTGTTAAACAAGTATTTCATCACGGGCTTCATTTTCATTATCTGGATATGTTTCCTTGACAACAACAATGTCATCGTATGGATCCGCACTCAGCGCAAACTGAGAGAGCAGCAGGCACGTATCGAATACCTCGAGAGGCAGATTGAAGATACTTCGGAGCGCCTCGGACGGCTCCGTTCGGACCGCGACACCCTCGAAACTTTCGCCCGCGAGCAGTATCTCTTCCATACCGGTGACGAAGACGTTTACCTGATAGACGACTGACGATATGAGATTACGCGGCATTATCCTTCCGACGCTGGCTATTATCGCGTGCCAGATGATTCTTTCCTCGGCAAGTTGCTGGAAACAGCCCGATCCCGGTACCGATCCGATAGTAGTTCCCGACAGAGACAAGGCAGCCAAGGAATTCCTGCGTGACGAATATATGGACGTCTATTATTACTGGAACGAGCAGGTCAGGGACCGCAATGCGGGCCTCATTACTTCCGAATACGATATCTACCAGTTTTTCGATGCGCTTCTCTATGAGAAGGACCGCTGGAGCTGGATGGCCGATCGCGAGTATTATGTCTCTTCGGAGACCGGCGTGGTCAGCGGGACTTACGGCGCAAGCATTTCGCAGCCCCTCGAGTACTACAAGGATTATACGGTGCACGTGAGGTATGTATTTCCTGATTCGCCGTTCTATCTTGCCGGCGTGCGCCGCGGCTGGGCCCTTACGCACATAGGCGGAGTAGAGGTTATGACTCTCATCCGCAACGGCTCGTTCAACGATGCCTACGGCGCTTCTCCGCAGACGTTTACATTTACCGACCTGGAAGGCGTTTCGCAGACTTTCGATCTTTCCGCCGCCACTTCCCTCAGCACTCATTCTTCGCTGATGGTCAAGACTTTCGGTCCCGAGGACTTCCCCGGCCTGAACGAGAAAGTCGGCTACTTCAATTATCTGGCATTCAAATCCAATTTCCTTTCGGATATAACCCAGGCAATGGAGTATCTCGCTTCCGAGAACGTCCGCACGCTTATACTCGACCTCCGCTATAACGGCGGCGGTGACAGCCGTGCCAGCCAGTTGCTGGTGGACTGCCTTGCGCCTGCTGACGCAAAGGGGCAGGTTTACGTGCGCCGCGTGCATAATGAGGACCTCTCTTCGCACAATATGGAAGCGAAAGTCGGCGAGAGCGATCCGTCGATGGTGCGTCATCTCGATCTGGACCGCCTGTACGTCATTGTAGGCGCCGGCAGCGCTTCTGCCAGCGAAATGGTCATCAATGGCCTGCGTCCGATGATGGACGTCAAGATGGTCGGCGATACGACCTACGGCAAGCCGAACGGAATGTACGTGCTGATGTATCCCGGTACGAACGAGGATTACGCAAAGTACAACAAGGGCATTTATGACAATCTGGAGTGGGTGTTCCTGCCGATCTGCTTCTACAATCAGAACGGAATAGGGCAGAAGATTCCCGATACCGGATTCGTTCCTGACAACTACAGGCCCGATGACCTGTATCACGATTTCGACGCCAACGAAGACAATATCCGCGCCTGCCTGACGCATCTCGTTACTGGCAAGTATCCCGAACTTCCGCGCCTGGTCGGCGGAGGAACCAAAGCCTCAGGAGGTTACCATATTCCGCTGTCTGAAGAAGAGCGCAATCCCCGATATGGCCTTTACACCGTCAGGGAAAATGCTCCGCTCAAGCCGGATTTTTGAAAAAAAATCCTTAAAATTTTGGAATATAAAGATTTATAATTACCTTTAAGACCAAATAAGTTAAACCAAATCCAACTTAATTAAGTACAGTTATGAAGAAACGTGTTGAGAAAATCAACGCTGAGATCGAGCTCTTCCAGAAGAACGCTGAGGCTCAGGTAGTTAAGGGTAACAAGGCTGCTGGCACCCGTGCTCGCAAGGCCGCTTTGAACATCAGCAAACTTATGAAGGAATTCCGCAAGGTTTCCGTCGAAGAGGCTAAGAAATAATCTCTTAACGATTTAAAGAAAACCGGCCCCCAATTTTGGAGGCCGGTTTTATATTAAATAAGGTATTCTACAGCGTGCTGTATTTCGTACCATATTCCATCTGCTGGGCGAGGAAATCGTCGCAGTACTGGATGCGGTAATCGACGACGCGGCCGCCGCGCATAACAGGCACGATCTCAGGATTGATAAATCCCTTGTAAGGCTTCAGGTCGAGGCCGGCGTAGCGGTCAAGCACTTCGCGGTGAAGTTCAGGATCGATATTGACTGCGTAGGTGAGGACCAGGTTGCGGCCTGCCTTGTAGTCGCCCTCTGACTTGATGCGCTGGATCTCTGCGAGCAGTTTGCCGAACAGGCCGCGCAGTTTCTCGTAATCGTTGATCACGAAATAGGTCTTGCCGTCGCGGACTTTCTTCTCGATGACATTCTCTGCAGCACCCTTTTCGAAGCACCATTCAGCAATCAGTTTGCGGTTCTGCATATGAGCCTCGGTGTTGGGACGGCCCGGTTCTACGCGGACGAACTGCGTAAAGATGCCGTTGCGGATATACGAGCAGTATTCAGCCTTGTATGCCTCTGAATCTTCGAGAAGGCCGAGTTCTATCAGTTTAGGATCTGCAAGATAATACAGCGCGAAAAGGTCTGCGCGCGCCTCTTCCAGAGTGGAAGTAAATTCCTTGAGCGCATTTGCGGGCGTGCCCGGAAGAAGCTGGCCTGAGCCGTGGCCGAGGCACTCGTGCAGGTCGGTATGCAGATCGCCCGTAATAGAACCATATTTGCGGCACAGGTCGATTTCGGCCTGATCCCACGCAAACTCGGTCAGCATACTCTTGGGGGCCTGTTCTGCGGCCTTGTCGTAAGCCTTCGTAATATTCGCGATGGTAACGGATTTGGAGCCGTGCTCCTTGCGGATCCAGTCGGCATTGGGCAGGTTGATGCCGATAGCCGTTGCGGGATAGTCGTCACCGGCAATCACGGCTACGTTGATAACCTTTGCGCTGACGCCGCGAACTTCCTTCTTGCGGAAACGGGGATCGATGGGGGAGTGATCCTCAAACCACTGCGCATTGTCGCTGATAATCTCCGTGCGGTGCGATGCTTCGTCGTCGCGGAAATTGACGATGCCCTCGTAGTGCGCCTTGCGGCCCAGAGGGTCCGAATAATCCTCGACAAAGCCGTTTACGAAGTCAACCTTCGAAGCCGAATCCTTTACCCAGAGGATATTGTATTCGTCCCAGATGCGCAGGTCGCCGGTCTGGTAATATGCCAGCAGTTTGTCGATATATGCCTTCTGCAGGTTATTCTCAGCGAAATCGCGGGCAGCCAGAAGATGCTTCGAAATCACTTCGAGAGCAGGGCCGTAGAGGCCGTTGATGTGATAGAGTTCCTCATAGATGCGACCGTCGGCAGTCTTGACCAGCTTGCTGTTGAGGCCGTAGGAGATGGGATGCGGGTCCCTGGGATTCTCCATTGCATTGTAAAATGCATTCACCTCGGCAGCTGTAAGATCGCCTTCGTAGAAATTGACGGCGGAAGCAGTCACGATATCCTTGTCAGTGCCCTGATAGCGCTTGGTGGGCAGAAGGTCGGGATCCGTCATCACCTGCAGCACGAAATCCCATTCTTCGCCGGTCTTGCCGACGGCCTCCATCAGCGAAGCCAGGTATTCGCGGGAGCAGCCGGGCAGAATCTTGTCATCTGCATAGTGATGATATATGCCGTTGCTGAAGAAAACCCTCTTCGCATATACCATAAAGTCATTCCATTCCGGGCATTCGCGGTTGCCCTTATAAGAACGGATAATCTCTTCCAGGCAGCGACGGATTGGCAGGTTGTACTTGCCGTTCTGATCCCAGGTTATATCGCGGCCTGCCTTTGCAGCCTCGCAAAGATGATATACGTAGGATTTCTGCTGGAATGTAAGATCGTCGAAACCGGGAATCTCGTAGCGGAGAACCTCGATATCGGCAAATTTGTCCACCGAATAGGTGAACTCTTCCTCTTTCTGAGTGCCGGTGCAAGCGGCAGCCAGTGTGATGCCGATGCCTGACACGATTGCCATAATAGTTCTGGTTTTCATTTTATTT